>JBDTMO010000701.1:0-3240 GCA_039934235.1 bacterium
ATGCACGTCCTGCGAGAGAATGACGAGTGATTCGAGTGTCACATCGTCGCCCTCGCCGCGCAGCACTGAGGCCGACGTCTCGTCGCACGACGTTTCGATGCCGAGGATGCGCGTCATGGAGCACCACGCCGCAGCACCACCCTGACTTGCGGCGGCAACACTTCTACGCCCAGACCCGTGGTATCGAGGTCCGCCACGTGTTGCATCGTGTCGCCGCGCACGATGTGCAGCGAGTACGGATGCACGCTCGTGATCCGGCGCACAATCCGTCGCGGCCCGGTGATGCGGACACTCGATGGTTCGAAGTCGACGTCTTCCGCCGTGCGAAGCACGCTGTCGTCCTTGACGATAACGCGACCACCAGTCGTGACTGGGACTCGCCGCGTGCCACGCGTGCCGAAGCGCAGCGTGACGTTCCGCGGCTGCACGTCGAGTACCCGCACCTCATTCGCGAATTCCGAGGGCACGCGCACGTCAGCCGGCGCAATGTCCAGCACGAGCGTATCGGGCGCGTCGGCGTCAATGCGCCGATGAATGGCGGGCGGATCGGCGTAGAGCTTGACGATGTCCACGGCTCGGCCACTCACGAGCGCCCGAAGCTGTAACGGCGGTTCCAGCAGGACGAGCGTGCTGTCGAGCACGGGCAAGACTCTTACGCGCACATAGCCTTGCGTCGGCTGCCGCGCGGTCGCGATGAGCCAGAGCAGGATCGAGATCACGATCGCGGTTGCCTTGAGGCCCAGCCGCTCCGTGAACGCCGCGCGAACGGCATTCCGCCGGCTCAGGCGCTTGGACGGGCCTGACGGCGGCAAGTCTGTCATCGGGCCACCGACGTCAGCGCGACGCCGTCGTACCGGGCGTGCCGCCGAGCAGCTCGCGAATCAACACGCGGTTCGTCTCGGAACTCCAATCTGCCGCGGCAAATACCTTTCGCCGAATCGTGCCCTCGGGGCCGATGATGAACGATTCGGGGTAACCAGTGACCTGATAATTCCGTGCTGTCGTCTTGGCGGGATCGTGCAGGATCTCGAACGTGAGCGCGTATTCCTTCACGAACGTGCGGATGTTGTCCTCGGTACCCGGATCGTCGACGCTCACGGCGACAATCTCCAGGCCACGCGGCCCGAACTCACGGTACAGCTTCTCGATACTCGGCATCTCGTCGCGACAGGGCTCGCACCACGTCGCCCATACGTTGAGCAACACGACCTTTCCCTTGTAATCGGCGAGGGTCTTCACCTTCTTCGTTCCGACGATCGTCGCACCTTCGAAAGGCGGCGCCTTCATGCCGACGGCGACAGGAAAGAGCTCGTCGCCAAGAAAGTGCGTCGCTGCCGCGAGTGTTGCCCCGAGCAGAAGCACGATGCCGAGTACGATGGACCATTGCTGGCGGGCGGTCATGGTTCTGCCCTCACACAGTATGCGCGCACTGCGCGCGAAGCATTCCGATTTCCAACGCCGGGTCATTGGCGGCAAAGACCGCATTGCCGGCGACGAACGCATCGGCGCCCGCACGCCAGCACTCCACAATGGTCTGGCGATTGATCCCACCATCGACCTGCAGTGCCGCAGCGCTCCCCGACGCATCGAGCATCCGGCGCGCGCGCGCGATGCGATCGATTGCGCGGCGAATGAACTGTTGTCCCCCAAATCCCGGATTGACCGACATCACGAGCAGGAGATCGAGTTTGTCCAACACGTCTTCCACAGCATCGAGTGGTGTGGACGGGTTGAGCGCGACACCCGCTGTGCAACCCAGTTCACGAATGCGCGCAAGCTGGCGATCGAGATGCGGCGCAACTTCGGCGTGTATGGTCAGGCCACTCGCACCAGCAGACGCAAAGTCATCGAAGTAGCGCTCGGGTTCGACGACCATCAGGTGTACATCGAGTGGCAGCGTCGTGTGCCTGCGCGCGGTCTCGATCACTTTCGCCCCAAACGTGAGGTTGGGCACGAAGCGCCCGTCCATCACGTCCACGTGAATCCAGTCGGCGCCACCAGCCTCGAGCATCGCGATCTCGGCGCCGAGCTTCGCGAAGTCTGCGCTGAGAATGGAAGGCGCAATGCGAACGTGAGCGTTCACGGTGCCTTCTCCTCGCCCGCAACGCGAAGCTGCACGGCGCCACCCGGAAGCAATGACGCACCCGCGACAGGAGTCTGGCCGACGACGGTGCCGCGCGCGCCGATCGCCATTGGATCCCACAGCAGTGATACGTCTCGGACGCCCAACTGTGAGAGCGTCTGCTTCGCGCCATCCATGTCGCGCCCGACGAGCGACGGCATCAGGATTGCCGGCTGCCCACCACTCAGGACGAGCGACACGGTGCTCGGTACGCCGACCTGTGTTCCTGCGGCGGGATGCGTGGCGACCACCGTTCCGCGCGGCGCGTTGCTCGGCTGTTCGGTGGCGTCACCCACATCGAACCCTTCCTTTTCGAGCACCACTTGTGCTTCGATCTTCGTCATGCCGGTGACCATCGGAACCCCGATCATGCGCTGGCCGCCACTCACCACGAGGGTGACGACACTCCCGACAGCGTCCCGCGTTCCGGGCGGCGATGATTGCTCGAGCACTGTCATCTTCGGCGCCGAATTGTTGTAGCGCTGCTCACCTTTTTCGCCCTTGAATCCCGCTTGCGTGAGCCGCAGGACGGCGTCGTCGTACATCAGCCCCGTGACGTTCGGCACCTTGATGTCACTTGGAATGACACCGGAGGGAAAAACGACAAACGCAACGAGGAGATAGGAGAGTACGAATCCTGCCGCAATGGCGACGAGGTACACGAGCGATGTCCGAACGAGCGACCGCCACTTCATGCGGCCGCTCCGAGATGTGGACGCCGAAAGCGGGCCGCGAAAGCGCCATCAGTCGCGTGAAGCTGTGGCAGCACGCGCAGCAATCCATTGTCCAACACCGTCTCCGGCACGACTCCTTCCGGCGGTGGTTCGACCGTCCAACCGGGATGATCAGCGAGAAAACGCTGTACCTGTTCGTCGTTCTCCTCGAGTTCCAGCGAGCACGTACTGAAGATCAGCAAGCCACCGGGTCGCACTGCGGTAGCGGCGGCGCGCAAGATTGCGCGCTGCATCGCCGGCAGCACGGCGAGATCACTGGCCTTGAGCCGCCAACGGGCGTCGGGGTGACGACGAAACGTTCCAGTGCCGGTGCAGGGAACGTCCACGAGCACCGCGTCCATGTCGCGCAACGCGGGCGCCGTTGCATCGGCGACGAATGCGATG
>JBDTMO010000702.1:0-3237 GCA_039934235.1 bacterium
ATCGCACGAGTCTTCGAAACATTGTCGACAAATTTCGACAAGCCGCCAACGTATATCTCGATTCGAGTGGGGCTATGACGCGCGCCACCCGTCGATACGTCTTGCTTGCGCTGGTCGGAGCCGCTTTCCCGACGCTGCGCGCGCAGGAGGCCGGTGCCCTACGCGTGGCCGCATCGCCGCGAGCAGCGCGTGACATCGAGGCGAAAGCCGCGTTCGTCGCAGCAGACACGACGTCGCCGATACGCGCCGCGATTGACCGGATTCCATTCTGGTCCGCACCGCTCGCCTCGGCGATCATTCCCGGACTTGGTCAAGCGCGGCTGCGCAAGGACCGTTTTGTAGCGTACATGGCCGCGGAGGCGTTTCTGTGGCTTCAGTACGCAAAGTCCACGAGCGACGCACGGGACAACGCGAGCAACTTTCGCGCGATCGCCCGCGACATTGCGCGGCGTACCTTTCCGGGCACGCACCCGGACACATCGGCGTGGAAGTACTACGAGTCGATGGAGAAGTATCTTGAAAGCGGAAACTTCACCGATGCGCCGAGCGGCCCCACCGTTCCTGAGACGGACATTGCGACGTTCAACGGGGCGCAGTGGGTGGAAGCCCGGGCGTTATTCGGCATTCCGCTCGATGATCCTGACCCGGTGCACCATGAGCGTTACGCCCAGGCGCTAGCACTTTACGAGAGGACTGCAGTGCAACAAGCCTACGGCTGGAGTTGGCGTGGCGCGCAGTTGGAGCAAGATCTCTATCGGCGCTCAATTGCCCGTAGCAACAATGCGTATCGTCGAGCGACCGGTGACCTCCTCGCGATCATCGCGAACCACGCCTTCAGCGCCGTCGACGCATTTGCGTCTGTGCGTCTCATTCAGGCCGCTGGGGGAGAGATGCGCATGTCCGCCTCCATCCCGCTGCGATGAAGATTCTCGCGATCCTACTCTTGTTCGCGCCCGCAGCGATACTCGCGGAGTACATGCATGCGGAACCGGTGCTTGTGTTCGCGCTGAGCGCGTTGGCAATCATCCCGCTTTCTGGATTTCTAGGGAAAGCAACCGAGGAGTTATCGACGTACACCGGACCAACACTCGGCGGTCTGATGAACGCAACACTTGGCAACCTCGCCGAGCTGATCATTGCCGTGCTCGCGTTGCGCGCTGGACTCGTCGACCTTGTGAAGGCATCGATTACCGGGTCGATCCTGGGGAATTTGCTGCTCGTGCTTGGCGCGGCGCAGCTTGCCGGCGGCCTCCGTCACAAAGTTCAGCGATTCAGCGTTGCGCTCGCGGGGCTGAGCATTTCGCTGCTCGTCGTAGCCGTGATTGGTCTCGTGATTCCGGCGGTGTTTCTTGCCACGCACCCCGACCCAACGCATCTCCTGACGCGCCGAGTATCGATTGGTGTGGCGGGGCTGCTCATTGTGGGGTATGCGCTCTCTCTCGTCTACTCGATGGGAACGCATCGCTCAGTCTTCGGCGAAGGTGCTGACGTCGCCCACGAGGCGCACGGAAAGAGTGATGGGCGCTGGTCACTTGGCCGGTCCGTGACGGTGCTCCTTCTGTCGGCTGGATCTATCGGCTGGTTGTCCGAAATTCTCGTGGGGTCCACTGAAGCGGCGATCAAGGGGATCGGGCTCTCCGAAGTATTTGTTGGCATCATCGTGGTTCCGATCATCGGCAACGCCGCCGAGCACAGCTCGGCGGTGCTTATGGCGATGAAAAACCGAATGGATCTTGCGGTTTCGATTGCTGTGGGTTCGAGCGCGCAGGTCGCTCTACTCATCGCTCCCATACTCGTTTTTGTTGGACTCGCGCTCGGCAAGCCAATGGATCTGGCGTTCAATATTTTCGAGGTCGCGTCTGTTGCACTCGCGGTTGCTGTTGCGACAAGCGTTGTGCGCGATGCCGAGTCGAATTGGTTGGAGGGCGCGTTCCTGCTCCTTGTGTATGGCATGCTTGGAGTCGCGTTCTTCTTTTTTTGAGAACACGCTGGACACAAAAATGGCGCAACTCCCAGTGGCGGCGCGGTTTGACTTCACTCTGGGCGAATCGTATCTTGCGCCTCCACCTCGGTCGGACGCACGATTGGTCAAGATCAGCGCCATCCTCTTCTCTCCGGACGACGCCCCCTCACCAGCCGTGCTTACCGAATGGCTGGCGAGGCAGGCGGACATCGTGCTTTCCGTCAGCAATATCGATGAGCTGATGGCGATCTCGCTCCGCGGGCGGCCCCGCGTGGTCGCCTTTGACGGCCGATCGAATCCGGAGATGGTCTACGAGGCGTGCCGGCGGCTCAAGCATGACTCCTATACGGGTGTCATCCCGAGCGTAATTCTCTGTGGCAATGGCGAGGCTTGCTTCGCGGATGCGTTCAACGCGGGTGCCGACGAAGTTGTCCCTGAGGGTCTCGCGCTACCAGAAAAGATCATTCGCCTGAACGCACTGCTTCGGCGTTCGGATCGCGACCTCGTGGTCCATCCGTCGACGCGCCTCCCGGGTGCGGTAGAAATCGAAGGCGCCGTGGCAGCGCGGATCGCATCCGATTCGCGATTCGCGATGTGCTATGCCGACCTCGATCACTTCAAGGAGTTCAACGATCGGTATTCGTACTACGATGGCGATCGCGTCATTCGTATCCTGGCCAAGATCCTTCATGACGTGGTGAAGGGAATTTGTGGCGAGGAAGGGTTCGTGGGGCATATTGGCGGTGATGACTTCATCTTCGTCATTCCATCCGCAGCTATCGTCGAAGTGTGTGAGGAGATCGTCTTCATCTTCGACCAGCTCATTCCGCTACAATACTCGGAGCAGGACCGGCGCGCCGGATACTTTTTCGGCAAGGATCGGCGGGGCCAGTTGCATCGGGTCCCGCTCATGACCGTGTCGATTGGCGTGGTCACCAATGAACGCCGGCACTTCACGCACGCGGCTCAAGTCAGTGAACTGGCAACGGAAATGAAGAGTTACGCCAAGACCCTCGAGGGATCCGTCTACTCCATCGATCGCCGCACTGACAGCGAGCCGGCCGGTGTGAGGCGTATTTCGGGACCGATATTGGCTGTTCGGGCGGGAGACCTTCCATGAACGTCACTTGCTCGGAATGTCGTTCTGTATTTCGGGTCGATCCATCAAAGATTCCCGCAACGAGCGTTCGCGCGCGCTGTTCCGTGTGCGGCGGAGTAATCAGCATCTCGGCGAGTAGCGAAGCAGAAGCAGACTACGCGACGGTCTCCTCCAC
>JBDTMO010000703.1:0-3218 GCA_039934235.1 bacterium
GAGGAAATCAGTTGGCGCATGGGTTGGATTGACGACGCGCAGCTTGCGGCGCTGGCAGAGCCACTGCGAAAGAGTGGATATGGCGAGTACCTCGTCGGCCTTGTGCGCGAGTCTCGTGGGGAACACCAGCCATGAACGTCTTGCCGGCCCGTGCGTCGGGACTTCGCGTGATCGAACCACGCGTCTTTGGGGACGAACGTGGCTACTTCTTCGAGAGCTGGAACGAGGCGCAGTATCGCGCGGCAGGAATCACGGAGCAGTTTGTTCAGGACAACGTGTCGCGCTCGGAGCGTGGCGTCTTGCGCGGACTGCATTTCCAGAGTCCTGGCGAGCAGGGAAAGCTCGTGACCGTGTTGGTGGGCGCGGCGTTCGATGTGGCCGTGGATATTCGCCGCGGATCTCCGACCTACGGCGAGTGGGTCGGCATTCATCTCGACGAGCGCAACCATCGCCAGGTGTACATCCCCGCTGGCTTTGCGCACGGTTTTCAGGTTACGTCGGAGTTCGCGATACTCTCGTACAAGTGCTCGGACTACTATCAGCCGGCCACCGAAGCGACGATTGCGTGGAACGATCCGGACATCGCTGTTGAATGGCCCATCAGCGAACCCGTACTCTCGCCGAAAGACACGAACGGTATGTTGCTGCGCGACCTGCCTGCCGAGCGACAGCCATTCTTTCGATGAGCGCTGCGGTCGGAGTTACGTCGCTCGTCGTATTGGTGACCGGTAGCACAGGACAGGTCGGGCACGAACTTGTTCGAGAATTGTCGCCGTGTGTGAAGGTTGTCGCCCCCCTGCGTGCCGATCTCGACCTCGCTGATCCCGCCTCCATTCGTCAGTGCGTGCGCGCTGTGCGCCCGCAGTTGATCGTCAATGCCGGCGCTTTCACCGCGGTGGACGAAGCCGAGACGAATGCGGATGTCGCGCGTGCAGTGAATGCCGTGGCGCCTGCCATTCTTGCCGACGAAATGGCACGTCTCCATGGGGCGATCATTCACTTCTCCACTGACTACGTTTTCGACGGCACCAAGCCTGAGCCGTACACCGAAGACGATGCGACGAATCCAGTGTCCGTGTACGGCATGACGAAGCGCGATGGCGAGCGCGCCGTGATGGCGTCGCGCGCGCCACATATTGTTCTCCGCACGAGCTGGGTTTATAGCCAGCGTGGTCACAACTTTCTGCGGACGATATTGCGCCTGGCCCGCGAGCGGGATGAACTACGCGTCGTCAACGACCGGCACGGTGCGCCGACCTGGAGTCGATGCATCGCGGCAGCGACTGCCGCAATTGTGGCGAAGGTGTCGAGTGACGACCAACGCATGAGCGAAGCAGTTGCCGGCGTATCGGGTCTCTATCACCTCAGTGCCGCCGGTTCCACCACATGGTACGACTTCGCGCGCGCCATTCTTGCTTTAGACAGCGAGCGTCACGAACATCGTTGCACGCGCGTGGTGCCAATCGCGTCATCGGAGTTCGCGGCTGCAGCCGCACGTCCGGCAAACTCGAGGCTCGCGTGCGATCGCCTTGATCGCGCGTTCGGCATTCGGTTGCCGCACTGGCAGCAGCAACTCGCTGACGCAATGTCGAGCTGACGGAGCCACACCAAATGCGACGTGTAAGAAATCGCTTCTTCTTCTTGTCCGATATTCTGCTGCTCCCTCTCGCGGCAGTGCTGTCGTATCTCATCCGCTTCGAGGGAGCGAACTGGGACGTCGCGTACGGCATCGGCTTAAGACGTTTCGTGATGGTTGCCGTGCCGGTGAAACTCGCGCTGCTGCTGTGGCTGGGCATGTACTCACGCCTCTGGCGATATGCCAGCGTGTTGGACCTCGAGCTCATTGCACGAGCGAGCGCGATCTCGGCCGCCGTCGTCACACTGCTCGGTGCGCTGGTGCTCCCGCTGTTGGGTCTTCTTCCACAGCGCGTGCCGCTTTCAATCCTGATGCTCGACGCCGGCTTGACCGGCATCTTCATCGGGTTGCCGCGCTTCGCGGCGCGGCTTCGCATGCGTCACGCGCCGACGAAGGGCTCGAAGCCCGCAATCATCGTTGGTGCCGGGGCGGCCGGCGGGCTCATTGTTCGCGAATTGCTCGAAAATGTGCAGCTCGGGATCATTCCCGTCGGCTTTGTGGACGATGATCCTCTCAAGCTCGGGATGCGCCTGCACAACGTCGCGGTCCTCGGCAAACTTGCCGACCTCGCGAAGTTGGCGAACCGCTTGAACGTCGCGGACGTCATTGTCGCGATTCCCTCTGCGCCCGGACGGGTCGTGCGCGAAGTCGTGCGAGCGGCGAGCAAGAGCGGTCTTGTCACGCGCACGGTGCCTGGGATGTACGAAATCCTCTCGGGCGAAAAGTCTGTCAGCGCACTTCGTGCTATCGAGATTCACGATCTGCTCAGGCGAGAGCCTATTAACACAGACACCGCGCAAGTGAGCTCGCTCGTCACCGGTCAGACCGTGCTCGTCACAGGCGCTGGCGGATCCATCGGTAGTGAGTTGTGTCGACAGCTCGCGCGGCTTGATCCTTCGCGCATCGTCGCGCTTGGACGCGGTGAGAACTCGATTTTCGAGCTGCTGCAGGAATTGCAGCGCGACTTTCCGCACATCCGCATCGACCCGGTCATCGCAGACGTGCGGGACGAACGCCGAATGCAACACGTGTTCGCCACCCATCGCCCGTACTCCGTGTTCCACGCGGCCGCGCACAAGCACGTTCCGCTCATGGAAGCGAACGTGACCGAAGCCATCCTCAACAACGTGCTCGGCACGAGCAATGTCGTGCACTGCTCCGCAATGTGTGAAGCAGAGCATTTTGTGCTGGTGTCGACGGACAAGGCCGTGCGCCCGACGAGCGTGATGGGCGCGACCAAGCGGATTGCCGAGTACATCGTGCACGAGGTGGCAATCGACCACGGCGGATACGTTGCCGTCCGCTTCGGCAATGTGCTCGGCAGCCGCGGCAGCGTGGTGCCCACCTTCATGCGTCAGATCGCCGCGGGAGGTCCGGTCACCATCACGCATCCCGACATGACGCGCTACTTCATGACAATTCCTGAAGCAGTTCAGCTTGTGCTTCAGGCGGCTGCAATCGGCCAACATGGCGAAGTCTTCGTGCTCGACATGGGCGAACCCGTTCGTGTCCTCGATCTGGCCACCGACATGATCCGTCTCTCCGGCCTCGAGATCGGAGAGGATATCGAAATCAAGTTTCT
>JBDTMO010000704.1:0-3214 GCA_039934235.1 bacterium
GGCGGATATGCTGGACTACGCGGCGCAGGACACGCGGTTCCTGCTCGAGCTCAAGGACAAGATGTCTGCCGAGCTCGAACGCATGGGACGGATGGCATGGGCGCGCGAGGAATTCGGCCTGTTGGAAGGCACTCGCTGGGCCGATGAGGAGCCCGGTATGTCGTTCCTCAGGCTCAAGGGCGCGCGTGATCTCAATCGGCGGGAGCTGGCGGTGCTCCGCGAACTCGTTCCGTGGCGCGACGCCCTCGCGGGCCAGTTGGATCGGGCGACGTTTCGCGTGCTCGGCAACGAACAACTCCTCGACATCGCGCGCACGCAGCCCGCGACACGCGATGCCCTTGGAAAGATCAAGGGAATGCCGCGCGGCATCTCGGAACAACGTGGATCTGAGCTGCTCGATGCGGTGCAGCGCGCGTTGGCGGTGCCGGAGTCAGAGCTGCCAAAATTTCCGCGTGCCGCGCGTTGGGATCGCGATCCTGATTTCGACGCGCGCGTCACTGCGCTGAAGTCGGCGCGGGATGAGGCGGCCAAGCGGCTCGCGTTGGATCCGGGTGTGCTGTGCTCGCGCGATCGCACGGAAGCGGTGGCGCGGCGCAACCCAGCCTCCGTCGAGGAAGTTGGTGAGGTGACGGAGCTGCGGCGATGGCAGGTGTCGGAGCTGGCAGAGGCGTTCGTCGCCGCGCTCGCACCGCACAGGAAGCGCGACTCGAAGCCCTCGGGCCTGGAGGCGGTGGTGCAGACGTCCGCGGAATCACCGTACAGAGAGTAATGATGCGGGGGTGCGGCCGATCGATGACGCGTTGGGCCAACGGCCCACGTATCGTGCGGCCATGGAACGCCACCTTCCGCGCCGCCGCCTGCTGAACGACGAAACGACTCGCATCATCATCGGCGCATTTTACGACGTCTACAAACGCGCTCGGGTTCGGATTTCTCGAAAAGGTCTATGTCAACGCGCTCGCCGTCGCGCTGGAGCGCGCGGGGCTACTTGTCGAGAAAGAGCGGCTTTTCGAGGTCCCGTTTCGGGACGTCGTGGTGGGCCTCTATCGCGTCGACCTGCTGGTTGAACGATGCGTGGTCGTCGAGACGAAGGCGACCTACCATCTCACCGATGCGGACTTCGCGCAGACGATAAATTGTCTTCGCTGCACAAAGCTGGACGTGTCACTTCTTCTGCATTTCGGGCCAAAGCCTCGATTCCATCGCATAGTCATGGAAGAGGAGAACAATCGACGCAACTGCGACTCAGGCCCGCGTGACGAAGCCACTCGACCATAGAGGTGCGAAAGTTTTGCGGTTGTGTTCGAGGCCATTCCAAGAACAATTCAACAGCAACTGCTGTGGCTTCGCGCATTTGATGTTCGGCGCACAATCTCTTGGTGCGCCGCCTACAAACCCATGTATGCGCGAACCCGTGGCTCAATTCGATCCGGCGACCACATGGGAGTCCACACCAGGTTCACCGCCACGCCTCCAATGCCTGGAATCGCCTTCAGCTTTCGCTCGGCATCACCCATGATTTCCGGCCCACTCGGACAGCCTGGCGATGTGAGCGACATATCCACTTCAACATCATTGCCGTTCACGACGCGCACGTCATAGACGAGCCCGAGATCGACGATATTCAGGTTGAGGTCGGGATCCTTCACCTTCCGCAACGCCAGCTTGGCTTGCTCCAGGCTGAACTCGGAGAAGGCAGCGGCGGAGCCAGGCTCCGGTGCGGGGGCGGCGTCAGTGGCGGGAATGGCTACGTCGCCAACTGATTCAATTTCCTGTTCGGTGGACATCGGTGCGGTACTCCATGCGGGACAACTGGAGTATCACCAGCCACCGCGTTCGTCGCAACGACTCAGGACTTGTGCGCCGTCTTTTTGCTGGACGCGACGTGCTTGGACGATGAGCTGCTCTTCTTCGACGCCGACGACTTTTTGGGCGGGGACGATTTGCTGCTCTTCGACTTCGAGTGCGCCGAGCTCTTGGAGTGTTTGCCCTTGCTGCGGCGCGCCGAGCGTTCGGGCTTGTTCCAACCCACCGCCTTGTCGGCGCGGAAGGAACTCGGCATTGCGATCATGCCGCCGGCATTATCCGTCACTGCCAATGCGGCCGCATCTGCCAGGTCCGCGCGCACGTCAGAGATGACCTTGGCTGGGCGACGCGCTTTTGCGGCATGCACCCGATTCGTCAACAGAATGACGAACATGTCGTGATCGGGATCAATCCAAAGCGACGTGCCCGTGTACCCGGTGTGCCCGTACGCCTCGCCGCCAAGGTATTTGCCGCAGCCGAATGAGCCCGCGCATGTATCCCAACCCAGGGCGCGGGTGCTTTTCGCCACGGAACCGCGGTGCGTGAACAGCTTCACCGTGCTATCGGCGACGATGCGCGTGCCGCTGTACGTGCCGCCATTCAGCATCATTTGCGCGAAGATCGAGAGATCGCTCACTGTGCTGAACAGTCCCGCGTGACCGGCGACGCCGCCCAGCGCGTACGCGTTTTCGTCGTGCACTTCGCCCCGCAGCGGATAGCCGCGCGGCGGCGAGATCTCGGTTGGCGCAATTCGCCCGCGCAGCGAGGGGTCCGGACGGTAGTGCGTATCCGACATGCCAAGCGGCGTGAACACGCGCGTCTGCAGGAACGTGTCGAGCTTTTCGCCGGCGATTGCCTCGACCGCAAAACCGAGCATGTCGGCGCCGAGGTCCGAGTATTCGTAATACTGGCCGGGCGACGCAAAGAGCGGAGTGGAGATGACGGCAGCGCGTGCCTCTTCCGGCGTGTGCGCAATGCGCCAGAGATCGCGCCCCGCCGGCAGTCCCGAGCGGTGCTCGAGCAACATGCGCATCGTGACGTTTTCCTTGCCGCCACCAGTGAATTCCGGCACAAACTTCGAAACCTGATCGTCGAGGCGAAGCTTGCCTTCGTCGAAGAGGATCATCACGGCCGTGGTTGTACCGACGACCTTTGTGAGGGACGCGAGATCATAGATGGTGCGTTCGGGCACCACGATGCCCGATTCATCCGTCCAGCCGAGTCGTCCAAAGCCCTTTTCCCAGACGGCGGCGCCCTTTCGGCCGACGACGACCGACGCTCCCGGATATCCGCCAGCCTTGATACCGCGCTCGACGACGCGATCGATGATCGCCAACCGCGATGCGGACATCCCAACAGCTGCGGGCAGCTTGATCGGCAACCCGTCGATTGGAGCGACGGGTTTGGC
>JBDTMO010000705.1:0-3214 GCA_039934235.1 bacterium
AACTCCTTGTCTTCCGCTGCTGTCGCTTTGCGCTCGGTCTTGATGGAGTCGACCTGCGGAGCGTCGTACGGGCCGAGGATCGTCACACTATAAAAGTTGTGCGGATCCATGATGGCAGCCTCGGTTGAGGCGCGTTGCCGGTCGGCCGCTGCCTGCCGATCCCCAATCGTGGCGACCTGCGTCTTCAGGTCCGCCATACCCGCCGCGAGGAGCTTCGACTCGTCGACCAGTTCCTTTACGTAGTCGCACGCAGCATAGTCCTTCTTCGCCCTATCGAGGAGGTCCGAAAACACCGCATACGACTTCGTGGCCTGAACGAGGAGCTTCGGTAACTCCAGGTCGCGGAGCTGCGAGTCAACATTTTTGGCCGACGTAACGGCGCTCTTCGCCGCCGCGTACACGTCGCCCGCTCGGCTCGCAGCATCGTCGATCGTGACTCGGGATAGTTTCACCGCGTCGTCAAGCGACCTGAGACTTGCTCCCGCGGTGTCGAGCTTTGCCGCAATCCGAGTGGAGTCGCGGGCGACGGCGCGATACGCACCTTCAAGTGCCAGTATCTGGTCCGGCGTCGGAGTGCCACAGACATTGTTTTCTTTCGTCATCTCCTCGGCTAGGCCTGCCGCCTGCGCCCCGCCACCCGCTTTCGGGAGCGCGTACCCGAATGCGCCCGAGAAGAACTCGAGAGGCGCCGTCTCGACGGTGACGACGCCCTTTACCGTCACGCGATACTTGAATAGAAACGGGTTGATGTTGGCGACTTCGAATGCCACGACATCGCGGCTTCCGTAGACCATGCGATCGCAGATGGTGCCGCCGGTCGCATCCATAACGATGCTTCGCGCCGGGAGCGTCGTTGGTTTTACGTGATCGACCTGGCTCCTGCCTGCCGCCGAGATGGCATACTCTAGCGGCGAGCCGTCGCAATTGGTTGCCTGCGCAGTGGAGACACGCGCCGCGAGCAGCAGGAGAGCACTCATTACGAGGGTGCGCATGTGAATCCGTCTCTGTGAGTGTGATGACGAGTCCATCGTTGGCCGACCTGCTACGGTACCGCGGGCTGTTCCGGAGGCAGCACATATACGACCGTGCTGGCGCTGATCGTCCCGCCGACGCCTTTCGTGCTCGCGGTGACGGTCACCGGGCCCTTGTAGTTCGTCAATCCTGGCGAGTACTTGCACGTGATGACGCCAGCCGCGCTGCTCACCGTCAGTGCAGTGAAGATCGGCTTAACGCCATTCGCAGCCGTCGCTGCCCAGTCAACCGTGAGACCGGCGCTCGCCGTCCCCGTCTTTCGCAGTAGCTGCACGCTCACCGTTATCGTGTCGACGGTGGACACCGTGTCGGCGCGGATCACCAGGCGCGGGGTCGTGGCGAACATCGTGTCAGGGAGCGCGGTAACGGCCCGTATCGTATCTGTCATGACGGTGGAAAGCGCGCTGGCGGTAACATGGATCAGCATCGGCGTCGCCGGAGCGGTGAGCGAGGCATGCGCTTTCCCCTTGGTATCGACAGCGACGCTGACCGTCGCCCCTGTTGCACCGAAACTGCCGCCCGTCGCCGTGAAATAGACAGTCGACACGGTGTTCCGAAGGTTGTCAGGTACCGATGCCTCCAGCTGAATCTGCGAGCTCCCGTCGGCGCTGATTGAATCAGCCGATTGTGTGAAGGACAGCATGGCGGTCTCGCGAAGCGGCGTCTCTGCTGTAACACTCTCTGTCAGTGCCGATGAGCAGGAGGTCGTGTAAACGGCCAGGCTGGCTATGCTTGCGACTCGTCTCGTAACGGATCCACACCGCATCGGTATCTCCCGCTAGTGATGTTGACGCAATGTCTTTGAGTCGCGTCTTACGCGACATAGGGCAAACTGCCTATCGCCGCGATCCTTCCAGGAGATCTACCTTCGGCGTACGGCAGCGCCGCTGGCTAACCCTGGACCGCACACGCCATGACATCACGTCAGCCGTCGGGTTTACGGACTTCCCTCACAGTCGTTGTGATTGGGCTTACTGGCTCGCTCGCATGTGGCAAGGCCGACGCTCCGCGTAACGCGGACACGACCGCGCCAGCAATGGCGCCGGCGCCGTCGGTTGATGCGAGCTATGACAGCGTAACACTGGAGCGAGTGCAGGAGGGATACCCGGACCATGTCATCACTGCGCTTCGACGTCGCGCCGACACGGTCATCAAGCGGGCGAAGATGAGTGCACCGGTCACCGAGAGCATTCGAGCGCAGATTCAGTCCGTGGTCGTGGCCGGCCGCACCTGGCCGTCGCACGTGATCACGGTTGCGTTCAACGGCGGATCCGCCACCTTGAAAGGCACGATCGCAGCCGCTGTCGGCGACTGGAGCCGGAGTGGCGCCGTACAGTTCGACTTCTGGACTGATCCATCGAAGACCAGATTCCGTTCGTGGGCAACGACCGACGAAGCGTACCAGGCGGACATCCGCATCAGCTTTGGAAACGGCGGTCATTGGTCCGTGGTCGGACTCGACGCGCGCGACACGAGCATCGCCAAGCCCGGGCAGGCAACGATGAATTTTGCTGGCTTTGCGCGATTCCTGCCCACGAACTGGCGGCCCACCGTACTCCACGAGTTCGGCCACGCGCTCGGCGTCGAGCACGAGCATCGGAATCCGCGGGTCGCGTGCGCAGCCGCGTTCCGCTGGGATGACGACCCAGGTTACGAGCATACGCCAGCCGATGCGTCGACCGCGTACACTGCCGACGCTCATGGACGCCGGCCGGGCGTGTTTACCTATCTCGGTGGGCCACCGAACAACTGGTCGCGCGAAAAGGTGGAGTTCAACATGGGGAAACTTCCATTCGACAAGGTCTACATCGCGAGCGTGTTTGACCCGCACTCGATCATGCTGTACTCATTTGTACCATGGCTGTTCCGCGACGGGGAGAACAGCGCCTGCTATACGACACTCGGCGCCAATAGCGTGCTGTCGGATGAGGATCGACGGGCGGCCGCTGCAGCCTATCCGGGAACGGTTGCGGATAGGACGAAATTCGAGACGCGCGTGAATGCGTTGATCGCGCGGCGGATAAAGGGGATCGTGAATAGCGCGAACGATCAGGCGAAGCTGAGCAGCGCGATCGGTGCGATGCGGAACTCGGTGAGCGTCGTCAAGGACCGCTGAAAGGTGTGCATGCTGGCGACCGCGAAAGCCAAGACCTTCTCCTTGGACGCTCTGTTCTTCCGCAGG
>JBDTMO010000706.1:0-3213 GCA_039934235.1 bacterium
AGCGCAGCGAGTCGAAGGACCCTGTCATCCTGAGCGAGCGCAGCGAGTCGAAGGACCCGGTCATCCTGAGCGAGCGCAGCGAGTCGAAGGACCCTGTCATCCTGAGCGAGCGCAGCGAGTCGAAGGACCCGGTCATCCTGAGCGAGCGCAGCGAGTCGAAGGACCCTGTCATCCTGAGCGAGCGCAGCGAGTCGAAGGATCTGCACCACCGAATGCCACCAACCTCTCTCCCTGATGTTCGCGCATCCGTTCGAGCCCTTGGAAACGAGGAGCGCGCGGTAGGCGCCGCGCGCTTTTTCAAGACCGGCCCAGGTGATTACGGCGAGGGCGACGAGTTTCTCGGGATTCGAGTGCCCGATCTTCGTCGGATTGCGCGTGCGAGCCGGACGCTCTCTCGCAGCAACACGCTCAAGCTGCTTCGCTCGCCCTGGCATGAAGAGCGACTCGTCGCGCTGTTGATTCTCGTCGAAGCGCACAAGCGTGCCGCGGCGAGCGAGCAGCTCGAGCTCCATCGCGCCTATCTCGCCAACACCGCCTACGTCAACAACTGGGATCTCGTAGACTCCTCGGCCGAGGAGCTCGTTGGTGCTCACATACCGTCGCTCGGTGGTCGACTCCTGCAGCGACTCGCAAAGTCGCCGTCACTCTGGGAGCGCCGGATATCAATCGTCGCGACATTCTGGACGATCAAGCATCACGACTTTTCGCCCACTCTGGTGATCGCGGAGCGCCTGATGCGCGACGAGCAGGATCTCATCCACAAGGCTATGGGGTGGATGCTCCGCGAAGTGGGCAAGCGCGATGTCACTGTGTTGCGCAGGTTTCTCGGTGCACACGCGCCATCCATGCCGAGAGTGGCGCTACGATACGCGATTGAGCGTTTCGATGACGCCGAACGACGGCGATACCTCGGCGCGTGACTGTGGCTATGGCAGCGGAGCGCCCGTCACGACGCGCCACGTGTCGCGTGCAATCAGCAGCTCCT
The DNA here is from genome assembly GCA_039934235.1 of bacterium. GTDB lineage: Bacteria > Gemmatimonadota > Gemmatimonadetes > Gemmatimonadales > Gemmatimonadaceae > AG11. Next base: position 986 of record JBDTMO010000706.1, read on the forward strand.
CGTCGGTCGGAATGACCCACACGGCCACGCGCGAGTCCTTCGCGTCAATACGACGCTCGACGCCAACGGCTGACGCATTGGCCGCTTCGTCGATGCCGATGCCGAGCCACGCGAGTCCAGCGCAAACCCGCGCGCGAATGTCCGGCGAATTCTCACCGATACCACCAGAGAACGCGATGGCCGTCGCGCCATTCATCGCTGCCATATAGCTGCCAAGGTACTTCTTTACGCGGTAGCAGAATACGTCGATTGCCAGGCGGGCGCGCCGGTCGCCGTTCTCACGTTCTTCGGCTAACAGCTCGCGCATGTCGGCCGTCAACCCGGAGATGCCGAGCAAGCCGGATTGCTTGTTGAGCATCGTGTCCATGTCGTGAAGGCTGAGGCCCTCCTTGCCGGCGACGTAGTCCAGGATCGCCGGATCGAGATCTCCGGATCGTGTCCCCATGACGAGGCCTTCGAGGGGCGTGAAGCCCATCGACGTATCAATCGACTCACCGCCGACGATGGCGCAGGCCGAGGCACCGTTACCGAGATGGAGCGTGATGATCCGGGTGTCATCACGCGATGTGCCGGTGAGCTCGCGGTACCGGTGCGCGATATACCGGTGTGACGTGCCGTGAAAGCCGTACCGTCGAACACCGTGCCGCCGGTAAAGCTGATACGGCAATGCGTACAGGTGCGCGCGCTCCGGAATCGAGTGGTGAAACGCCGTGTCGAACACGGCGACCTGCGGAACGTCTGTGCCAAGCGCGGCGCGCGCCGCTTCGATGCCGCGAAGATTGTGCGGATTGTGCAGCGGTGCGAGCTCGATGAGCTCTTCGAGCTTCCGGCGAATCTCGTCCGTCACGAGCGTCGATCGCTTGAACTTCTCACCTCCGTGCACCACGCGATGGCCGACCGCCTGGATGTCGGCAACCCGCGTAATTGCCGGCGTGTCTTCCGAACGGCTCGTCGTGAGCCAGCGAATGACGAAGGCGACGGCGCTCGCGTGATTCGCAATAGCCAGGGCGGTCGTCGCAGACTGCTCGTCGCCGGCCGCGAGTGTGAGGATAGCCTCGCCGCCGATGCGCTCGATTTGGCCGCGCGCGAGCCGGCGATCGCGCCCGCCCGCAATGGCCGCTTCGTCAGTATCGATGAGTTGAAACTTGAGCGACGACGAACCGACGTTGAGAACGAGAATGTGCACGGCAGGTGGCGTACGGATTTGCGAACGGCCCCCACCGGGATCGATGGAGGCCGCATAACGTTAGCACCTCGGCAGCGTCGGTTCGCTTATCAGGAGACGAGCAACCTCGCAACGCCAACCAGATAGCCGATCCACGCAACGCCGATTGGAAGCAGCGTGAGCCCGACGCTGAAGATCAGGCCTTGCCGGAACAGCGTGGGTCCCACGGGCGCCACCTCGCCGCCCCACAGGCGCTCGAGCAACGACTCGGCCATGAATCCGAACGAGTAGCAGACGTTCGCCAGCACGCCGTAGGCGACCACGACCTGCCACGGCACCTGCAGCGCCAGGTGTGGTGGCAGCCAACTGATCGCTTGCAGGACGGCGAGCGTGACGACACCCGTCCCGCCGACGACGATGTTGTAGGTCGGTCGGCGGGACTCCCACCAGACGAGGAGCTGGGCGGGCGACCGGCGGATGGCCGGTGCGGGAAAGAGCAATCGTGCGAGTGTTGTCATGAGCGGTCTCCGGCCGTCGTGGCTTCTTCGCCATGATGCGCAAACCAAACCGCAATGTCAAGTACTTTGTGTTTCAAAGCAGGACAGCATCACCCGGCGCTGCAGTACGTGCACCCTTTCTCCTGCGCCCGATTTACCGCCAACACGCCAGACGGCACCAGCACAACGCCAGGGATGAGACCCGCTACCCATTCCTTCTTCGCCACATCTGGTGTCACGCCCGCGTTTTTCGCCAAAAGGCCGGAGAGCACCGTGAGCGCCACGTTGCAGCACGTCATCTGCACGCCACGCGCGAACAACTTGTCCACCGCCATTCCTGGCAGCATCAGGTCGCCCTCGTGCGCCTTATAGAAGTAGTTCCGCATCGACGGCGCCTTCGTCGCGGGATCGTGGAGTTTCACGAACTCACCCAGCTTGTACCGCTTCCAGATGTCGTCGTTGAACGCAATTGGAATGGAAAAATGCCGCAGCCCAACCACCGCACTGAGATTGTTGTCGGGAATCTTGTACGCGTCGTTGTTGCTGTTCAGGAAGTTCATCGCGAA
>JBDTMO010000707.1:0-3203 GCA_039934235.1 bacterium
GGTGGGCAATTCTGCTCGTGATCGACGCGATTGGCGGACGGTTCGTTCCCGTTGCCTCGACGATTGCGGGAGCGATGAGTCTCCCCGCGGTGGGGTTGGTTGTCGTCACGCTGCTTTTTCCCGCGCTGATCGGTTGGAGCGGTGCGACAATCGGTTCTGGCGTGAGCAGGCGTATGTCGTCCTGAGCGAAACGAGGGTCCGGTGCGTTCAACCGCGACCGAAACGCCACATGGTCATCCCGCACGAGGCGCGAGCCGTGTCGGGATCCTCGTTTCAGTATTCCTACCGTCAAAGAGCCACCGGGGATCTCGCTCAGTGGAGCCGGAGCCGAGGATCCGCGTCGATCCGCCACATCCGCGTAAATCCGCGTTAAGGCAGTTCCATCGCGTCACCCACAATACTTCGACGACGGCGGCGAACAACTCGAACGCGGATTTACGCGGATGTGGCGGATGCTCGCGGATTGCTCCTTGGTAGGTACAGCTCTACGGTGCGCCCCGGACGGAGGATACGCTGAGTCAATCGAATTGCTTGCGATCTCGACGCGGCGTGGGATGACAAGACGGAGCGTTCCGCTGACCAGTCAAAAGTAGCCTGCGCCCCGGAACAGCACGTGCAGGACTATCGCTTCGCACAGGACGACAGGGTTTGCTCACTCACGACGGCATCGCCTCCCGACGACGCGAAGTCAACCGCTTGCATGAGTGCTCCGGCGCCATCACCTTGCGCGTCCCGCACGAGACCACGTCACTCGCTTCGCCCAGACGCACCCGATGGATTCACAGCTTGCACAGATCGCGATTGCTGTCGCACACGAGCTCACGCTCAACGTCCGGCAGGTAGCCAGCACCCTCGAACTCTTCGCTGAGGGCAACACACTTCCATTCGTCGCGCGGTATCGCAAGGAAGCAACCGGCGGACTCGACGAAACACAGCTTCGGTCCATTCAGGAACGCTCCGAATATCTGCGCGAGCTCGGCGACCGACGTGTCGCGATCCGCAAGTCGATCGAGGACCAGGGCAAGATGACCCCCGAGCTCGGCGCACGACTCGATGCGGTTACGACGAAACAGGCGCTCGAAGATCTCTATCTTCCGTTCAAGCCCAAGCGTCGCACGCGTGCCATCATTGCGCGCGAACGCGGGCTGGAACCCCTCGCTGACCTGATCTGGAATGACCGTATCGACGATGCGACTGCCATCGCGCGCGCTGGGGACTTCGTGAGCGCGGAACGCGAGGTGCCCACTGTCGACGACGCGCTCGCTGGCGCGCGAGACATCCTGAGCGAGCGCATCGCCGAAGACGCCGACCTGCGCGGATGGGTTCGTGATCTCACGCGCCGCAAGGGCAGCGTCACGTCGCGCGCGGTCGTCGGCAAGGAAAAGGAAGTCTCAAAATTCCAGGACTACTACGACTTCGCCGAGCCACTCGGCGGCATTCCCTCGCATCGCGTGCTGGCCATTCGCCGCGGAGAAGAAGAAGGAATGCTCGCGTGGTCAGTGGCCGCGCCCGTGGACGAAATTCATACCGGGCTCCTCGCGCGCGTGACCACTGGGCGACGCGCGCTCACGCAGCTCGACCTCGTGACGCGCGACGCATACAAGCGATTGCTCGCATTCTCGATTGAAGTGGAGTTACGACTCGAGCTCAAGACGCGCGCGGACGAAGAGGCCATCGCGATCTTCGGTCGCAACCTCGAGCAGTTGCTCCTCGCTGCGCCCGCCGGCGAGCGAATCGTCATTGGGCTGGATCCAGGATTCAGGACCGGCGTGAAGGTGGCCGCGGTGTCCCGCACCGGCTCCGTCCTGCATACCGACGCGTGGATGCTGCACCAGCCCGACCGTTTCTCGGCCGCGCTCATTCGACTCGTGACGTCCTCGGGCGCCGAACTCATTTCGATTGGCAATGGCACGGCGTCGCGTGAAACGGAAGCGATCGTTCGCCAGACACTGAAAGACGCAGTGCTCGCGAAGCCGCCGCAAGTCGTCGTCGTCAACGAAGCTGGCGCGTCCGTCTACTCCGCGAGCGAGTTGGCGCGCGATGAGTTGCCGGGTCTCGACGTCTCCCTTCGCGGCGCAGTATCCATCGCGCGTCGCTTGCAGGATCCGCTGGCCGAGTTGGTGAAGATCGATCCCAAGTCGATTGGGGTGGGGCAGTATCAACATGATGTCGATCAGCGTCGCCTGAAGAAGCGCCTCGATGACATTGTCGTCAGCGCCGTGAATCGCGTTGGCGTCGAAGTGAATACTGCGTCGGTCGCGTTGCTCGCGTCCGTGTCCGGCATTGGGCCGGTGCTCGCGGAGAACATCGTGAAGACGCGCGACGAACGCGGCGGATTCGATTCACGTCGTGCGCTGCTCGAAGTGCCGCGTCTTGGCGCGAAGGCGTTCGAGCAGGCTGCGGGATTCCTCCGCGTGCGCGGCGGCAAGCATGCCCTCGACGCGAGCGCCGTGCACCCGGAACGTTACGCGCTTGTCGAGCGCATGGCGAAAGACGTCGGCGTTTCAATTGGTGAGTTGATTGCCGACGAATCGAAAGTCGAACAGCTCGACCTTGCGAGCTATGTGTCGGCGGACGTCGGGCTTCCTACTCTCAGGGACATCCTGGTCGAGTTGAAGAAGCCCGGGCGCGATCCACGTGCCGCGTTCGAGGCAGTCGCGTTTCGCGACGACGTGACGGAGCCGAAGGACCTGCGCGAAGGCATGGAGCTCGACGGTGTGGTGACGAACATCGTTGCGTTCGGCGCGTTCGTGGACGTTGGTGTGCATCAGGACGGACTCGTGCACGTATCGCAGTTGGCGGATCGCTACGTGAGCGATCCAAATCACGTTGTCACGGTGGGTCAACGCGTGAAGGTGCGCGTGATGGCCATCGATCTTCAGCGCAATCGTATTGCGCTGACGATGAAGTCCGCGACGGCAGACACTCGGCCGCAGCCAGACAAGTCCGCGCAACGTGGGCCGGGCAAGCCTGCGCCAAAGGCGCCGAAGCCCGAGACATTCACCATGCCAAAGCCCGGCGCGATTGCGCCGAATGGCATGCGCTTTCGGTAATGAGCGAAGCGCGTCGGAGGCGCATCAAGTGCAGATCCTTCGACTCGCTACGCTCGCTCAGGATGACAACTGGTCGCTTCGCTCGCTCAGGATGACAATTGGTCGCTACGCTCACTCAGGACGACAGACCGCTAGCATCTCATGGCCGAG
>JBDTMO010000708.1:0-3200 GCA_039934235.1 bacterium
AAGTCGCTGATCGAACGCACGCCGGCGCTCACCAGTTTCTGGATCTGTGACTCCTGCGCCTCTAACGCGGCCAGGTTCTCCCGCTGCACGCGAAGCTGCTCCTGCCCGGTGATGAGTCCAAGAAAGTTGGAGGCAACCGTAAACACGGTCGTCTGCTTGGCACGCGTGAGCTCACTCGTGCTCGCGGTCTCATTGAGCTTTGCCTGCTTCAGCGCGGCGACATTCTGGAATCCATCGAACAATGTCACCGACGACGAGATGCCCGTGCCCAGCGTCTGGGTCATCTGGTTGACGACGACGCCTTCGGACTGGTTGAAACTGCGACCGAGCGTTTGCCCGCCGGTGGTCGTCAATTGCAGCGTGGGAAGAAACGCCTCCTTCCTGGCCGTCACGACGGTGGAGCTGAGCGACAGCGCGTTCTCCGATGCCTTGAGCGTCGTATTCTGCCGCAACGCGATGTTCACCGCGTCAGCAAAGGTGATGGTGTCGGGCGTGGAGGCCGCGGTCTGTGCGCTCGCCGAGTGCGCGAATGCCCCAGCGCCAATCGCGAGCGCCACGCCAACGGCGTAGGTCAACTCGCGAGTCCGCGCGATGATGGAGTGTGTCGTGAACATGGTAGACTCTCTATGCGTGCAGAGGTGAGGTTTATTCGAAGCGAAGCGCTTGAATCGGATCGAGGCCGGCTGCCTTACGCGCCGGGTAGTAGCCAAAGAAGATTCCAACCGCCGCGGAGAATCCCGTCGCGAGCAGCACGGCCGATGCAGGAGTCGCCACCGTCCATCCTGTAAAGTGACCGACTAACGCCGCGCCGCCTGCGCCCACACCGAGCCCGACGATGCCGCCAAGCAGGCACATGACCACACTCTCGACGAGGAACTGGGTGAGGACGTCGCCGCCACGCGCACCGATGGCCATGCGAATGCCGATCTCGCGCGTCCGCTCGGTGACCGATACGAGCATGATGTTCATGATGCCAATTCCGCCGACGACCAGGGACACCGATGCAATCGCCGCCAACAGCGACGTCATCACGGAGCTGGTGCTCGTTGCCGCCTGCGCAATCGTCGTCTGGTCGCGCACCGTAAAGTCGTCGGGCATGCCAGACACGATGCCATGCGCGTCGCGCATGATGTCGCGAATCTCACTCTGCGCCGCCACCAATACCGCCGGATCCGACGCACTCGCCAGGATCTGGCCGAGGAACGTGAAGCCGTTCAGGCGAGTCTGCGCCGTGGTGTACGGCACGAGCACGACGTCGTCCTGATCTGCGCCACTCGCGGTCTGCCCCTTGCTGGCCAGCACGCCAACGATCGTGAACGGAGACCGGCCCAGCCGAATCTCGCTGCCGACGGGATCGGTGTCCGGATACAGATTCTTCGCAACCGTTGCGCCGAGCACCACGACCTGCCGCTTGGAGCTCACGTCGTCGTCGGTAAAGAGCGCACCGCTGGTGACGCCCCAGTTGCGGATGGTGAGATAGTCGGTCGATACGCCGTTCACTTCTGCGCGCCAGTTCTTCGAATTGCCGACGATTTGCGTGCGCGTCACGATCACCGGCGACACAGCAGCGAGCATCGTTGCCTGCGACTTGATCTTGTCGACATCCGCGACGGTCAACCGATTGAAGGACTGCGCGCCCTGACTCGCACCGCCCTGTGCCGTCGTACCCGCAGTGACGACAATGAGATTTGTGCCGAGGTTCTCGATCTGGCGCTGAATCTGCGTTTGTGCCCCGTTGCCGATGGCGACCATGATGATCACCGCGCCCACACCAATCACGATGCCGAGCATCGTGAGCAGCGTGCGCAGCTTGTTCTTGAGGATGCTCGCCAGCGATATCTTGAGCAGCGTTGACTTCCTCATGCGGCCTCCTCGATCTCGGCAACAACGTCATCGCCGATGGAATTGAGATCGTCGCTGGCGATGCGCCGGCCAACGACAGGGTGATCGCGAATGATCCGTCCGTCGCGAACTTCCACGATGCGCCGCGCGTATTGCGCGATGTCCGGCTCGTGCGTGACGATCAGGATGGTGATGCCTTGATCATTGAGTTCCTGGAACAGCGCCATCACCTCGATGGACGTGTGCGAGTCGAGGTTGCCGGTTGGCTCGTCGGCCAGGAGAAGCGTTGGCTGCGTCACCATCGCGCGCGCAATCGCAACACGCTGCTGCTGACCACCCGACAACTCACTCGGCTCATGATCGAGACGAGTACCGAGTCCAACGCGAACGAGTGCTTCTTCGGCACGGCGACGCGATTCCGCCGCACTCGTTTCCTTTCTGTAGAGAAGCGGTAGCTCCACGTTGTCGATCGCGCTGGTGCGCGCGAGGAGATTGAAGCCCTGGAAGACGAAGCCGAGCTTCGCGTTGCGGAGATCGGCGAGCGCATTCCGGCTTGAGCCGTTCACGAGCTTTCCGTCGAGCTCGTACGTGCCTTCCGTTGGCACGTCGAGGCAACCGAGGATGTTCATCAGCGTGGACTTTCCCGATCCCGACGTGCCCATCACGGCGATCATCTCGCCGCGACGGACTGTGAGATCGACGCCGCGAAGCGCGAACACCTGCGTGGAGCCCATGGTGTAGACCTTCTTTACGCCGCCCAGTTGTATGACTGGCGTGTCGAGGAGCGGGGTATCGTTTGTCGTCGTCATGTCATCATCCTCCTCGATTAGAAGCCGCCCGGCGGGCCGCCGCGACCACCACCGGTCGAGGTGGGCTGCAGCGGGTTCTTCGTGGCGGTCGCCGCCGTCGGCGTGGCGCCAGGGACGTTGGTCCCGAGTACGATCGAGGATCCCGCCGCGAGCTCCGCGGTTTCGACCTGCGTACGTGTTCCGTCGCTGAGGCCAACGGTGACGCGGTGCTTCGTGAGCGCACCGGTTGCGTCGACGGTGTAGATCGTTCCCTTCCTGACTGAGCCCGGTGCTCCACCTGCTGCGCCTTGCGGTCTACGCATGCGCTGTTGTCCGGCTGGTGCGCCCGCACCTGGTGCGCCCGGCGCCGTCGTTGACTCCGCCGACACGACCACCGGCGGCGTGAACCGCAGTGCGGCGTTCGGGACCGTGAGCACGTTCTCCGCACTTCCGGTGATGAACTTCACCGTGGCGGTCATGCCGGGAAGCAGCTTGCCATCTTCATTCTGCACGGAGATGATCGCGGTGTAGCTCACGACGTTGTTGACCGTCGTCGAGTTGAGGCGCACC
>JBDTMO010000709.1:0-3191 GCA_039934235.1 bacterium
GCCAGCGCCGCGAGATGGCCGAAGATGGCAGCTCGTGCGACGTCATCGACGCGAAAATGACCGTGCGCGGCGCTCAGCACGAACAGCGCACCCACAGGTGCCCCGATTGCGCCGAGCGGAACGGCGATCGCAGCGCCTCCGCTTTCGCGGAACGCGCCGACCGCTCCGGCATGTCCCGCTTGTCCGAGATCTGGAATGAGCATCGGAGCGCCGGTGGCCAGTACCTGCTGCGTCATGGAACCGGCGAGCGGGAACATGATTTCGAGCGGCGGCATTCGGGCGCCCGCCGCAGCCCTGACCGTGACAGCTTGACCAGCCCCATCCGGAGCGGCCACGATCGCTTCGACGAATGCGCCCTGCCCGTCCATGGCCTCGAGCGCCGCGTGTGCGATTTGATGCGTGACCGCATCCATCGTGAAGGCGCCGGCGAGTGCCTCGGCTGCTTCCCGGAGAGCGACTTCTTGCCGCGCGCGGCGTCGAGCGCTATCCAGCGCTCGTCGCTCGGTCGCCATTCCATCCATACGGCGCAACGTCGCCGACGCGAGATCACCGATGAGCCGGATCTGCCGACGTTCATCCTCCCCGAACGCCGGCGCTCCCGCCTCGCGCATAAGAGCGAGCGCACCGAACGTTCCGTCAGACGAGACGAGCGGGGCAACCAAGCCAGAGCACTGGCGACATGAATCATCAATGTGGGTCCGAAGGCGCTCGCCGATCGCACCCAACTCCATCAAGCCGTCCGCGTTCCCCCGCGTCACGATCACCTCCGTCAGCGAGTCGGCGCTCGGAACACGCGTGCGCGGAGTGGCTGTCTTATCACGGAAACCGACAACGACGTCGATCTGGTCCTCTGCAGCGACCTTCCACTCGACGTACGCGCCGAATGCGCGAGCGGTGGCCAACGCCCCGGCAACAGTACTCTGCATGGCCTCGTCGAGCGTGACCGCGCCACTGAGCGCCCGCGCGAGATGGCGCAAAGCGGACTCCTCGTCGACGCGATGGCGGAGTGTTGCCGCGAGTCGACGTTCCCGCTGCGTCAAGAGCACTACGCCGTACAGCGACGCGAGTGCGGCGAGTACCAGCGCCGAATTCCATGCGATGCTCGAGTACTCGAGCGTGCGGACACGGTCGTCTCGTATCGCGGCTTCGGCAACGAGCTCCGATGACAGGTCGTCGATCGCACTCAATGTCGCGTCATAGTGCGGTTGCGCTGCCTTGACCGCGGCCGCGAAGGCGATGCGAGACCCGCGCCGCTCCAGCATAGCGTTTGCGCGGTGCCGCCAATCGTCGGTCCGGCTGCGAACGGTCACCATGTGGAGTGCAGAGGCAGACGTCAGGCGCACTGACAGTGCATCGAGACTCCCGAGGCGCCGCTCGTCCTCGGCCGCTATCGTCCGATACCGAAGGAGCAAAGTCGTATCACCGACAAGCGCATAGCCTCGCAACGCGCCCATCTCCTCGGCAACTCCCGAGCGGAGGTCCGACTCGACCCGTCGGGCCGGCGCCAGCACCTCGGCGCTATGGCGGAGTAGTTCGGTGATGAGCAACGTCTGGCGCGCCGGGACGATCACGGAACCCAGTAGCGCCAGCACGATGACTGCGAGTGGTGCCACTCCCCACGGAAACGACCGCGACTTGTTCATCGCTAAAGGATGGAGGAATGAGACGCGCTTACTCGCTCGGACATTCCGGCCTGGTGCCCGTTGGCGCGGGGTCGGTCGACCATTCGCTGATCCTCCCGCCGAGTGAGGCGATCGCCGCTGATTTCGCTGCGTCGCAGGAGACGTGCCTCATCGGGAGCTCACCGTCAACGTCACGCCGATGGCGGGCCCTCACCAAACGCGATATCGTCGTCGCGATTGTCGACTGGGCTTCCGCGGATTTCGCCCGCACCGCGCGGCGATCCAAGACGAACGCCGTTCCACGGGGGCGGATCGCTGGCTGGGAAGCTGTCTTCCGACGCGCGGTCTACATCATCGCACCCATCCTCGACGATCTGATGGCTGACAAGCCGACGCGAGCGTGCAGCCATCCGGCCGAATGGCGTCGTAGGGATATCTGTCATTTGATCTCGCCTCCAGACGAATGGATACGACGTGTCGTGTGCGCCAGCAATGATGCGTTTGTAGAGATGCAAGACGGGTGCGCCACTCGGCGCGCTGCCGAGTGGCTCCCGGAGAGAGGTATTCGTGCGTGGACGCCAGAAGGACGTATCCTCTCAGGATTGACTCGCCGGCGGCGTCAGATCGGACACCCGGTCTTCGGCGCGACGTACGACCCTGCCGTTCGACGAGAGGTCGAGATACTCGCGTTCCGCCTGCAACCAGTCGCCCATGTCGTCGCCGACTTTTCCGCCCCGCTCACGATACAACTCGTATGCGCGCAGCCGGATCTGTTCACCGGCCGCAAACCCATCACCGTGCACGATTGCCGACGCGCCGTCGCTCGACTGGGTGGGAGTCGAGGTCGGCGAGGGAACCGCCGACAGGTTCTTGGTGGACTCCGTCACTGTAACCTCCCATGGTTTGAATCATTATCTTTCAGGTGGATGAATACCGCGTCGCCTGACGCGTCACAATGAAGCGTTTGTACTGCGCGACGGGATAGTCGTCCCGGTGAACCGCAGGAATGCGTGCTGACGCCATGTGGTTCGCGTCTCTCTACCATGCCAGTGAGGAATGCCATGCTCGAAGCGGAACTGTTCGCTCTACTTGAGCACACGGCTGACGCCGCGTACACCGTTACCGGTGACGGGGAGATCTGCTCATGGAACGGAGCCGCAGAGCACCTCTTCGGCTATTCGGCGGCAGAGGCGCTGCATCGCAATGTCGATGAATTGTTCGACGCACGTGATACCTTGGGCACCGACGCGCTCGCGGGGGGACTGGAGGCGGCAACCCGACAATGGGATGGATTGTCTGGGGGTATCGCGAACTTTGATCTGGAGTTGGCGACCCGGTCGGGGGATCGCATCTGGGTGAACGTCTCGACGATTGTCTTCGACAACCAGCGAACCGGACGCCGGCTGTTCGTCAGACTCGCGCGTGACACGACGCATCGGCGTCGCAAGGAACGGCTTTTCACCGAGGTGCTGGCACTCGCGCGACAGGTCGTGGCGTTGACCGACGACGTCGCTGATCACGCGCCGGTCGAGCTGCTCTCGGACCAGGAGCGGAGGATCCTCTCGCTCT
>JBDTMO010000710.1:0-3188 GCA_039934235.1 bacterium
AGGTTCAACTCAGCAAGGGTGCGCGCCTGGTACGGAATGGCGCGCATGGCGTAGCACAGCGAGCCGCGTTGCTGATACACGTTGCAACGAAAGCGGCCGATTCCGGGGACGCCAATGGCGAAGTCACATTCCTTGTTGTCCGTGAACTCCTTCACCTGACGGGGCGTCATCAGCTGCTCTGCCAGTGTCTTGAGATCTTCCGGACGGAGCGCCGGCATCTCGAGCGGCGCCAGCTCGCCATGCAATCGCAACGTGGGCGGCCGGCCCACCTTCAGATGAAGATCGGACGCGCCGCGTTGCACGAGCTGCTGCAGGACCGCCTTGAAGTTGAATCCGCTCGCAACAGGAGCGCCACCGGCTGCACTCTCCGTGGTTGCCCCAGGGCTAGCCATGCGCGTCGATGCGGAAGAGCGCTTGCCCATATTCGACAGGCTGCGCATCGGACGCGAGGACTTCGGTCACGACGCCGGACACCTCGCTTTCGATCTCGTTCATGATCTTCATCGCCTCGATGATGCAGAGCGTCTGTCCCTTGGACACACGCGAGCCGACGGAAACGTACGGTTTGCTGCCAGGTTCCGGCGCGCCGTAGTACGTGCCCACCATCGGCGATTTCACCTCGATGCCCGCCGCCGTCTTCGGTTCGGGCTTGGGCGACTCCTCGATCGCCTGCATTCCATCGACGGGCGTGAAGCGTCCCGAGGGGAGAGCGCCTTGAGGCGCCATCATCGGTGCCATCATTGCCTGGGGAGCAACCTGCATCGCGCCGCGCCCAGTCGGGCTCTTCGAGATGCGGATCTTCATCCCTTTGTCAGACGAGATCTCGATCGAATCAACGGTGGATTCGTCGAGGATGTCGATGAGCTTCTTGACGTAGCGTAAGTCGATCATAGGCCCTGTGGTAGGCGCGCCCCGGTCAGTCATGGCGCTCAGCCGAGCTCAATGAGCTCGCGCGGAAACTGCGTCAGAATATGCGGTCCATCCGCACCCAGCACGACGTCATCTTCGATGCGCACCCCGCCCCACCCCGGCCGATACACGCCCGGTTCGATCGTCACGACCGCGCCCACGGGGAGCGCACCCTCCGCCGTTCGAGCAAGTCGCGGCGCTTCGTGCACCTCGAGGCCGATACCGTGCCCAAGGCTGTGGCCAAACAAGTCTCCGTAGCCCGCCCGCTCAATGTACTGTCTCGCGATGGCATCGGCATCCCGCCCCGCCATGCCAGCACGTACCCCCTTGGAGGCGCGTTCGTTGGCGACGCGCACCACATCGTAAACTGCCCGATGCTCTTCGCTCGCTCGCCCGACCACCACCGTCCTCGTCATGTCCGAGCAATATCCGCCAACTTCCGCGCCAAAGTCCATCAGCAGAAAATCGCCACTGAGTATGGTCCGGGTCGACGATCGGGCATGCGGCAGCGCCGATCGCGGCCCGCTGGCGATGATCGACGCAAACGGAAATCCCTCGCTTCCCTCGTCTCGCAACGCTTTCTCCAGCACGCCGGCAACTTGCAGCTCCGTCATCCCGACGCAGACATCGGGAAGCGCGCGCGCCAACGCCCGCGTAGCAACGTTGGCCGCCTCGGCAATGAGGGCAATCTCACTTTCGTCTTTGCGCTCACGAAGCGACTCGACCAGATCGACCGTGGGGCGCCACTGCCATCTGGCACCCGACTCCACGAGTCGTTGAAAGTCGCGATGCTGAATGTGCGCGGTCTCGAATCCCAGCACACGGACCGATTGCAAGGTGGTGAGCTGCTGCCAAAGCCCGGTCCACAGGCTCGAGGGCTCAATCGATATTCGCGCGACGTCCCCGATCTCGTCCGCCACCTGCGTCTGGTAACGGAAGTCGGTGATGAAGACCACGTCCGTCGGTGTCACGACGAGCAGCGCACTCGAACCGGAAAAGCCAGTCAGGTACCGGATGTTCGAGAGGCCTGTCAACAGCAGACCGTCGAGATGGGCCGCCGAGAGACCTTCAACGAGCGCGGCGATCCGTGCCGGTCTTGGGTCGCTCACGCCTGCGCGCTCCGCGCTCGAAGGGTGGCGACGAGGCCTCGCAATGCGAGCTCGTATCCATGCACGCCGAGTCCAATCACGACGCCCACGGCGGCCGAGGCAAGCATCGAGTGATGCCTCTCCTGCTCGCGGGCGTACACGTTGGAGACATGCACTTCCACGAAGGGAACGCTCACGCCCACCAAGGCGTCACGCAGGGCGAGGCTCGTGTGGGAATAGGCGCCAAGATTCACGACGGCGCCATCGATGCGGCCACGAAATCCGTGAACGATATCGATGAGGGCCCCTTCGCTATTCTCCTGTGAGCATTCCACGGAGACGCCGAGCTCGCGCGCGATGACAGCGAGCCCATTTTCCACCTGCGACAACGTCGAGCGCCCGTAAATCTCGGGCTCCCGAAGTCCCAGCAGATTCAGGTTTGGTCCATTGAGGACGGCGATCCTCACCGCTGCTTCAATCCTTGCAGCCAGGAGTTGAACTGCTCGATGTCATCGGCACTGTGCTGCGCCGGGGCATCGCCCGGCATCGGTAACTCCGAGGACGTCCGCTGCGGTGTCGAGCCGCTACTGCGCTCCCCCGCTCCGGTGAAGAACTGATCGAACGAGAAGCTTTGCGAGGTCCTGGGCGGACGCGCCGGCCCGTCGCGAAAGACGCTGTCCAGCGAGAGCTCCCCCGAGGCAGCGTGGGCGGGACGACCAGCGATCATCGGTGGAACCTCCGCCTCGCCTCCGAACGCCTGTGCCAGCGCCGAGGCGGCGGAATCTTCTGACGTGCCGGGCGAGCGGTTCCCAAATAGTGCATCGATCGATCCATTTGGCGTGTGCATCGCCGCCGCGCGTTCGATTGCTGGCGCAACCGCTTCGGGTGCCTGTGGCGCATTCGCAAACGTGTCGTCGATCTCCGCCTCTTCCGGAATCTCGCTCTCCACAACGACCGTGGATTCGGTCGCGACCTCGACGTGCGACGCTTCATCAGACACAGCGTCGTCGACATGCGGCGCCGCTTCGTCCGCATTCGCCGCTTCGCCGACATACTCGCCGTCGTCCGCGGAGTCCGGCGCGAAATCGTCAGGAGCGGGCAGAGTGCCTGCCGCCGCGCGCGAACCCGGACGACGGCCCGCCAAACGTGCGAAGAAGTCGCGCACATTCGGGCCGGCATCGCGGGCCCCTT
>JBDTMO010000711.1:0-3187 GCA_039934235.1 bacterium
GCGACGGCGGACGCGCCCTTGGCGAAGCGCTCACCGCCTGGCGCGCGCGCGAGAACACCGTGGTGTTGGGCATCGCGCGCGGCGGCGTGCCCGCGGCAGTGCAAGTGGCGCGCGTGCTCACGCTCCCCGTAGACGTGCTCGTGCCACGACGACTCATCGCCTCGCGCGACGACGGCACGCCGACAAGTGCCGCATGGGTCGCCGGCCAACGTTACACCGATCCCGAACTGGAATCACGCCTCGCGGTCGCAGGGCCCGGCGCACGCGCCGGTGTGGACGACCTACTCTTAGAACTCGATCGCCGCAACGCGCTCTGTCGCGGCAGCCGCGCCCCGCTGGATCTTGCCGGCCGCACCGTACTGCTCGTCGACAACGGCATTCACACCGGTTCCACCGCACGCGTCGCTATCCGCGCACTCCGTGCCACCGGTACAGGACGAATCATTCTCGCCGCGCCAGCGGCGTCCCCCTTAGGCCTGGCTACGCTGCGCGACATCGCCGACGAAGTGGTGGCGCTAACCGGCACCGAGCCGTTCGGACACGTCGGCATGTGGTACAACACACTCGATGTGCCCGGCTTTCCCGACATCGCTTCAATGCTCACCGAAGTGCAGAGTGACACCCTCTAGACCGTCGCCTATCTTTGGCGTCGCACCCGTAAAGAGAAGAACCACACATGCTCGACACGTTCACCCACGAGACATTCGCGCCACTCCTCGGCAAACCGTTCGCGGTACTCGTCGGCAACGACCGCTTCA
The DNA here is from genome assembly GCA_039934235.1 of bacterium. Taxonomy (GTDB): domain Bacteria; phylum Gemmatimonadota; class Gemmatimonadetes; order Gemmatimonadales; family Gemmatimonadaceae; genus AG11. The sequence continues at coordinate 759 of JBDTMO010000711.1, forward strand.
TGCCCGCGCATCTCGTCGAGGTGCGCCAGCTCGCACTGGACGGAGACAAACGGCGCAAGCGCGCACCATTCGCACTGGTATTCCGCGGCCCAGCAGGTGGCGTACTACCGCAGGACATCTACGACCTCAAGTCGGACGACCTCGAGCTTCCAGGCGTCTTTCTCGTACCGCTTGGGCCGGACGAAAGCGGCATGCTGTACGAGGCCGTGTTCACCTGACGGCTGACGCCGGACGCTCCATCAGCAGGTAGACACCCTTGTCCTCCTTGAGGACGAAGCCAAGGCGTTCGTACAGCCGGCGCGCCGGATTGTAGATCTCCACATGGATGGTCACCGGCAGCCCGGTGCGATCACCCTCGTCGAACAGTTGCTGGAACAGCGCCGTTCCCAAGCCGCTGCCGCGCTGCTCCGGAACGAGCGCAATGTCGACGACGCGAATTTCCTCGCGCCATCGCGCCACATAGAACCGGCCGACTGGCACGTCGTTCCGCTCGATCACGTCGAACGACGTATCGGTGTAGTTCTCGCGCCAGTGCGCGCTCTGCGCATCGAACTGATGACGTACGAAGAGCGCCTTCTCCTCGTCCGTCCATGGTACCTGCGCGAGCTCCGCCGCGCGCACAGTCGCATAGAGCGCCAGGAGGAAGGGCTCGTCGTCGTTGCGGACGGGGCGCAGCACGATCTCGGAAAGAATAACTGCCTCCGTGATACGAAGAGGCGGGCCGCGCATGCTGCCACGAACCGCCTCTCGAGTATGACGTCAGTGAGCGAATACGGAGAGCGGGGTGACCGCCCTCCGTATCCTGAGCCTCAAGGACGCGCTGGAAAGATGCCTTGAAGCGCGATGCAGAAGTTGAGCGTGAGATACGGCTGCAGGTTGTTGTGCGGCAAGCCACCCCCGGCAGGAGGAAGGGCCTGGAACGCCATCGCGCCGACGTTCGAGTTCGACGTCTGGTACGCGGCTACGCCCGTGGACAGCGCAAGGATACGCAACGGGGCCGGCGTGTTGAGGTCTGACGCGTCGAGCGAGTCAGCCATCATTTGGTGCGTGTGGACGGGCATCTCCGTCTGGAGCAGCGTGATGGTCTCGACGCCCGACTGTTCACCGAGATCGCGCAAGCTGAGGCCCTGTCCCTGACCCGGCTGCATTGGTATCGAGCCCTGAAGGTCGGGCAGCGCGAACGTGCTCTTGCCATCGCCGCCATACGTGGTGCCGAGGAGCGAGAAGAGCGCGGTGTTCTGCGAGATGGGCATGAGCTGCCCGTCGCAGAATGCCCATCCCTTAGGCGGAAAGTTGAACGGGAAGATGCGGATCTCCGCAACGAATTGATCGGACATGTCGCTCCCCCCTCAGGTCTGGCTCGGGAAAATCCCGAACAGTGAAATGATGAAGTTGATGCAGAGGAACGGCTGGGTATTCTCGTGCGGCTGGCTGCCGCCGACCGGTGTGATGGCGCCGTTGTTCATGTTCGAGTCAACGCCGCCTTCGTAGTAGACCGAAATGCCGCCGCCCGAGGTGGCGAGCACGCCTCCAACGGGACTCGGCTGCGTTCCGGCCGCCGTCGATGCGACGAGTGGATGGGTGTGATTGGGGATCTGCTGCACCGATAGCGTTTCCTGCTCGGTGCCGGCCATTTCGCCGATCTGGTAGGTGGTGCCGTCCGGTCCCGTGCCCATGTGGATGGGGACACGGCTCTGGAGGTTTGGCAGGTTGAAGGTGCTCTGCCCGTCACCGCCGTATGTGGTGCCGATGAGCTGGAAGAGGGTGTCGTTCTCAGAGATCGCGATGGTGGAGCCATCGCAGAACATCCACCCACTGGGTGGAAAGTTGCCGGCGAACATCCGGATCTCACCAACGTATGGTTCTGGCATTGTGGTGGTCTCCGTTAGTTCTGCGAGGGGAAGATCCCCTGCAGCGCGATGATGAAGTTCAGGACGAGATACGGCATCATGTTGTTGTGCGCCTGACTGCCGCCCACGCTCGTGACGGATTGTGGCGACAGCGTCGTGAGGCTCTGCGCGGCGCCGTAAAGGCCGTTCGCCGGAGCCAGGAACGCGTTCGTGGGGTCCGCCGCCGTGCCTGCCGAGTTGGGCGACGCCATGAGCTGGTGCAAGTGCGTTGGCAACTGCTGGATGTTGACCGTGACGCTCGTGCTGCCCGCCGCCTCGCCGAGCGTATGGCTGTTGCCTTCGTGCACGGGCGCTCGGCCGCGGAGGTTGGGCAGGTTGAACGTCGTTTGGCCATTACCGCCATACGTCGTGCCGAGCAGGGCGAAGAGCGCCTGATTCTGATTGATGGGCAGAGTCTGCCCATTACAGAGCGCCCAGCCCCGAGGTGGAAAATTGAACGAGACGATCTTGATCTCGCTCAGGAATGGCTCTGACATCCTGTCTCCTGGTGGTCGTTGGGGAAGGAACCGACGGGGGTCC
>JBDTMO010000712.1:0-3186 GCA_039934235.1 bacterium
CCAGCGTGCCCGTGCCGAGGGAGAGCGAGTAGCCAGTGCCGCGATAGAGCTTCGTGCTATCGGGCTTGCCGTTCGCGTCGGTCATGACCGACCAATCGCGCTGCATGAGCGCAATCGCCGTGTCGATCCGCGCCCGCGACTCGGCCGTGGCGAAGCGATTCCAGTCCTCCGACGGACGGCAGGTCGGCCACGCCGGGGAAAGCAGGACGATCTTCCCCTTCGCCTGCGGCAGCCATTTCACGAACTCCGTGCTGTCGGCGAACTTCGGCAGCACGATCGCCTCGGCCTTCACCGGCTTCCCATTGGTGCCGGGGCTCCATGCGAGCATGGTGCCCGCCAGCGAGCGCACGCGCGGCGCCTCGAGGTCGATGTGCGACGTCCCTCGCCGCCAGCCGCGCCACGTGCCGTACTGCTCACGCTTCGCGTCGATGCCCCACGCCTTGTACTGGCCAATCACCCAATCGCTGGCCGACTTGAGCCCGGGGCTTCCGGTGAGGCGTGGCCCAATTGAATCAAACAGTGTTTGCGAAAGTTGCTGGACGTGCGAGCTGTCCATGCCGAGTCGCCAGATGCGCTGGAGATTCGGATCGGACTGCGCGGATGCCGGCGCGGTACCCACAAACGTGAGAGCGCCAGCAACGGAAAGTGTGCGAAGAAGAGTCATGGCCTGGGAGACGAACGGCGAACGAATGCCGCAAACGGCGGCGCGAGAACAGACGTCGTGAAGCTACGCGCTGGATGCGGCGTCGCCAGTCGCGGACATGTGGTTGCTACGCTCTGCGCCATTGCTATGTTGGCGCGACGAATCCATTGCTGACGACGCCTCGAGACGACCCGTGAGAGCTTCCCTCATCCCCACAATCATCGCGCTCGCGCTGTCCACACCGGCCTCGGCCCAAGTGCACAACGACGCGCTCTGCCAGCCATCCCTCGCGCCGCGAGCCACCGGCGGACCACAGGTCGCCGACACCGCCTTCAATCCGAGCATCGCCAAGCCGGCGTTCGCACCTGATCGTGGACCGCACGTTCTGCTCGACGAGGCACACAACAACTTTCACACGGTGGCAGGGCGCTACGCACCGTTCGTAAAGGTCCTGCGACGCGATGGATTCGTCGTCGACCCGCTGGGCGTTCGCTTCACCGACGCCTCGCTCGCGTCAGCGAGGATTCTCGTCATCGCGAATGCCATGGCCGAGCGGAACAAGGGCAACTGGACGCTGCCCACCCCTTCGGCGTTCGACCGCGATGAAATCGCCGCGCTGCAGCGATGGGTGCGCGCTGGAGGATCGTTGTTTCTGATCGCCGATCACATGCCATTTGGAGGGGCGACGTCGGATCTCGCGTCCGCGTTCGGCATCTACATGACCAATGGGTTTGCGACGGACAGCAGCTGCAACACCGACGAGTTCGTCTTTACGCGCGCGACCGGTTTGTCGACGTCGCACCCGATCGTTCGTGGCCGCAACGAGTCCGAGCGCGTGAAGAGCGTCACGACCTTTACAGGCCAGGCATTCCGCGGTGATTCCAACGTGCGTCCGCTGCTTACGCTCGCTGCGGGCACGGTCCTCATGCTGCCCATCGAAGCGTGGAAGTTTTCGGAGACGACTCCGCACATGGCGGCTGACGGAATGCTGCAGGGAGCGGCGCTACGATTCGGACGCGGCCGCGTGGCCGTCTTTGGCGAAGCAGCGATGTTCTCCGCACAGGTATCCGGAGCGGTTCGCCGACCAATGGGAATGAACGCGCCCTCAGCGCGCGAGAATCCGCAGTTCCTGCTCAACATCATGCATTGGCTTGCCGGATTGTTGCCAGACACCTGATCCTCGTCTTGCGCGGACAGCGGAGGCGTCGCCGAGGATCCGCGGTGATCCGCCACATCCGCGTAAATCCGCGTTCAGTCTGTTCCTCCGCATCACCCACAACACGTCGAATGGCGGCGTCAACGACTCCAACGCGGATTTGTGCGGATGTGGCGGATGCCCACGGATTATTCCTACGTGGGCACAGATCTACGATGCGCCGCGCGGACTGAGGACACAATGCGTCAATCGAAGCATGCAGCGCACTGCTTGACACGACACTTTCGTCCCTGCATCGTGTCCCCCGCGTTCCATCCCCCTTGGAGATTACATGCGCGTATTCTTGGTTGTGTCGCTGGCTGCGGTTAGCGCCTGTGCATCAGGAACGAGCACGACTCGTGGCCCCGAAACCGAATCCGTTCGCGTCGGCGGCAGCGAAAGCGGCAATATCAGGATGACGTCCGTTACCTCGACCCACTCCACGGCGATCGATTACCCTGTCGGCAAGGCTTTCCATGCGCTGCCGGCGGCGTTCGAAGCATTGGCCATCCCGATTACCGACGTCGACACCGTGCATCACTCGATCAGCAACGGCGGGCTAAAATTGCGACGCCAACTTGGCAACGTTCCCCTCAGCCGCTTCATCGATTGTGGCACCACGCAGATCGGCGAGAATGCGGATACGTACGACGTGTATCTAACTGTCGTCAGTCAACTCGAAGAAAACAAAACGTCCGGACTCGCGACACTGAACACGACGTTCGAAGCAATGGCGCGGCCCATCGCCTTCTCACGCGAGTACGCGCGCTGCTCCACGCGAGGGGTCCTCGAAAAGCGCATCGCCGACGCCGTAAAGGCGCAACTGCAGTAAGCGCTACGCCCCCACGCTCGCGGTGAGGTAGTCGAGGTCCAATTCCGGATACACCGGAAACTGGGACAGCAGTGTAGAAACGCGTGCGAGCGCTTCCGCTTTCGCTGCGGGTTCGATCGTGTATTTGGCCTTGCTCACCCCATCCTTCGCTTGCGTTGGCTTCGTCGACGCAAGCACGGTCGCGATGATGCCGGCGATTTCCTGCATCTCCGACGCTCGCATACCGAGTGTGGTCGTAGCGGGCGTGCCCAGCCTTAGCCCACTGGTGTACCACGGACCGGCGGGATCGAAGGGAATCGTGTTGCGGTTCATCGTGAGTCCGCATTCCCGCAGCGCCGACTCCGCCTGGCGACCCGTCAGCCCCAACCTGCCAACATCGACGAGCACAAGATGATTGTCCGAGCCACCGGTCAGCACTTCGTGACCGTTGGCGATGAGCGAAGCACTCAGGGATCGCGAGTTGTCGACAATCTGCGATGCGTACGTCCGAAACTCCGGCAGTAGCGCCTCGGTAAA
>JBDTMO010000713.1:0-3186 GCA_039934235.1 bacterium
ACGAAGATAGATGAATTCTCCCGCGCCGCCGGAGAGAACCAACTGTCCTCGCCGTCGCGCGCGGCCAGCGACGACCTCATTCACGATGACGTCGAGGGCAAACTCCGGCGATCCACCGCCGATGTGCAATGTCGCCTCCAGGCGATAGCCTGCCGAGGTGGGCCGCCACCGCGCGTCGACGGCGAGGTCGTTGGTCCATCCATCCACCTGACGCATGCTGACCGAACTCGGATCGGGGACGAGAAGCAATCCAGCGCTTCGCGCCCCAGCAATGGCGTACAGCTGCACGCTGTCGCCGTTGATCGACGCTGGCTCGTTATCGAGCTGATTCTCAGTCGTAAGCGGCACGAACAGTCGTTGCGACGCAGGCACGTCGACTTCCACGAGCACCGTGCCCGGTGTGGGCCGAGTGACGGTGACGGTCGCGTGCGGAGCACCAGCGCCCTGCCACGTGAACTCCGATCGCCGATAGTGCGGTTCACCCATCTCGAAGACGGCCGGAAGCGTGTGAACAACCGATACCGCCTCCAAGGATCCAGGCGGCGTGTTGTGCGTGAAAACCGCCTCTCCCAAAAACGGCTTCCGCACTTCGCTCAGCGTAATCAACTCCCGCTCCTGCTCGACGATCCAACCATCCTCAGTCCGGAGGTAGCGGTGCGTCGCTCCATCGCTGCGTGTGACGGTGAGTGCGGCGTCCGCGCGATCGACCCCTGTGACTGCTCCATTCCAACTCCACACGGACAGGAAGGTGCCCACGTGTGCTCGCTTACGGACAAGCAGCAGCGGCAGGCGTCCATCGCACTCAGGGAGAGCAGGCACGGTCGCGGACCACACAGTCGCGTCCGCGCCGGCGAACGTCCATCCGCTCAGCAGCGCACCGTCCGGCATCGTGGCGCGGAGCCTCACCTCGCCTGCTACAGGAAGATGCACGCGTGCCGTATCCGCCAGGTATGAAAAGCCGTCCTCCGCATCTGCGCGGCCGGCAATTGGCGAGGGGCTCTTCGCATGCTCACCAACGACGCTGACGCCATGAATCGGCAGCGCGATTTCGTGCGCTTCGGAGCCTTCCCAGTACAGCTCATCGACGAGATAGTCCTCGGACACCACAACGGAGCGGCGAACAATCAACCCCGGTGCAAGCTCGGCCTGCGCGCTGATCCATCCCGCCCGATCGTCGTCCGCGAAGGCCAGCAGCGCCCCATGGACCCGCGGCTGCGAATGACCGTCGACGAGTGGCGCGTTATGCGCCAACGTGCTGCGATACCAGTGCAGTGTTGGATCGACGTATGAACCAGTGCCCGGATCATCGAACCATCGGCGAGCGCCGTCGGCCAGGGTGAGATTGAGGCGATCGGGATGCCCGTGCCCTCCACCAGAATGGCCGTAGTCGAGCGAGACGTATACCGCCCCCTCATCGCGACGGAGCACACCAATGCCTTGCGCCGGAAGCAGGTCGGACCGTAAAGGCTGCGCAACAAGTGGCGGTAACGTGGGCAAGGCGCAGAGCAGCGTGCGCCACGACAGATCGAAGCGCGTGAGTCCCGTGGCTGGAACATTTCGCTCGACGTCGGCAGACGTTGCGTCGCGTCCCGTCTCGCCAATCGGGACATCGGGATCGTACAGCCGAGCGAGCATGCTCGTCAGGCGCTCGTCGTCGCGATGGACGAGGCCCAGCTCGCACGCTTCGGCGAATCGCGGCTGCCGGATGCTTACCGCGTGTTGCGAGTCTCGGCGGGCCGGATAGGTAAGATCAGGCAGAATTGTGCGGAAGGGCGCGGCAAACCCTTCGTGATAGCGATCGTCGAGCGCGGCGGGAAGCGTGTGGCCTGCTGTCCGCGCAATACGCTCTCCGTACCAAAGCCCTCGATGTGCGAACAGGTGGTAATTCTCCCCTTCGTACCAGCTTCCGTCTGACAGCAGGGCATTTCCAAGATGGGCCTCGAAGCCACTCGGCCCGTGCAGTGCGCGTTCGAAGAGCACGCGATCATCGAGCAGGCGAGCGGACGCCATGAGCGCCGCATTATTCCAGACCTGGCGGTTGGACATCCCTTCGTCGAACGACGCGATGAGCGCGGCACTCGGTGCGATAATTCGATCGCGCACGCGCGCGCCAAGTGACGACAACTCCGGCGACGGCGCGCCTGCCTCGAGAATTCCGAGGGCGATGGCGAGCTGCAGCAACCAGATCGACTCGAGGTATGTGCTGAAGAATGGACGCGACGGACCGAGCACGTTGTCCGCGTTGGGCAGGCGGAGATACTGTTCCGCGTGCCGATCGAGCAGCGTGGTCGCCGCGGAGAGACAGCCCGCGTCGTCAGTGAGTACGCCGAGTAGCGCCGCATGCAGCACGCGTTCGGCTAGCCACAGTTGGTACCAGTACAGGCGAAACCTGTCCTGCAAACCGCCAACGTACTCGCGTCCACAGGTTGGACAGAAATGGCGCGAGTCGTATGGGTCGAAGCGAAGAAGCGAACGGTCAAAGATGCAGCGGCCGCCAGAGCGGCTCAGCAATGCTTTCTCTCGCGGCACCTCGGGCGGCGCATCGACAAGCGGAGCGAGCTCACCGCGGAGGGCGACGGCGAGTGGCGCGAGCTCACCGGCCGCGACGGCGCGTCGCGCTTCCAGTTCCGCAGCGGTCACAATGAGTGTCATGGTCCGTCTCCACGTGCCGCGAGACGCCATTCATGCAGCGTGACGAGCTCTCCGCGCAAGTCCATGCGCACACCACGAACGCGCCGAGACAGTCCCTGAAGGCCCCGTGAATGGTACAGCCAGGTAGCGGGAGCGAGGGAATCGAGAGCGACCTGGACCCCGCGCCAAGCAGCAACGCGCGCGGGACCATCGGGCGCGGCAGATGCGCGAGACAACAGGCTGTCCAGGCCGATGCTGTGAAAGCCGGTATAGTCGAGCGTTCCGCCGCGTTGCGTTCCGTGAAACATCGCGTTGATGTATGAGAGGGAGAGATCTCCCGGAATTCCAGTGATGAGCATGTCGAACGTCTTGGGAACTGCCCGGGCGGCGGTGAGAAACGCGCCCATCTCCGTCTGACGCACCGTGACGGAAATTCCCCGTGACGCGAGATCGCTCTGCACCAGCTGTTCGGCGACGTTGTCGCCGCTCCCGACGGTGAGGAGCTCTATCGCGAAGGGCTTCCCGCCTCGCATCCGTTTTCCACCGGCGTCGCGG
>JBDTMO010000714.1:0-3184 GCA_039934235.1 bacterium
TCCTTCCTCCCAAAGCCGCCTGGAGTCCGCTGAGTAACAGGCTGGAAGAAGGCTCGATGACAAACCTCGAACCCGATTGGGTGGGAGTAAGCTCCCTTGCCGCGGACAGGAGGCGCCCCAACGCGCACTGCACGAATTCTCGAAAGACGTCGCGCCAGTGTCAAGAGGATTCAGGGCTTGCCGCGCTTCAGGCTACGGAGTCGCGACGATCCGGGCGGTCGTGATGTGATCGAGCTTTGGGAACATGCGCGTGAGATACGAGTTGCCGAGCGAGGCGAGCAGGTGGTAGTTCGGCTTCTCGCCGTAGCCGGAGTAGATGGAATCCGCGACCGCCATTCCGTCGACCACCCGACCAATCGGCGTGAAACCCTGCGTATCGAGGTTCTTGTTGTCGGCCAGGTTGATGAAGAGCTGATGCGAGCGCGAGTTGGGCCCGTCGGTCGCGAACGCGAGCGTGTAATGCAGGTTGCTCTCCTTTTTCGGATCATCGGCAATCGTCTTGGCTTCCCACTGCTCGTTCAGCTTCTTGTCGTTGTTCACGCCGAACTGCGCAATGAATCCAGGCACCACGCGGAAGAAGCGATTCTCGTCGAAGAAGCTTTCGCCCACGAGATCGTAGAAGCGGTCTGCGCCCTTCGGAGACCACGCGCGCTTCACTTCGACTACGAAGTTGCCGCGCGTTGTCGCGAATGCGACGCGGAACGAATCCGGCGCCGGGCCAACGGGTGCCGTTCGCACTGGCGCAGGCTTGTCGTTGCACCCCGCAACGCAGGTGAATGCAATCAGGGCAATGCGGAGCGCCGAACGGCGCGCGTGTGGCGTTTTCATTCAAGTCTCGTAGGTGCGCAATCGGGTCAGGACACTATGGATCGATTCGATGGGCGGCGTGAACAACGACAGCTGGTCCGGGTCAGCGAACACGACTCCAAAGTCGCCCGGCGTGAAGGCGCGTGCCAGCCTCGCCGCAAAGGTATCGCGTAACAAACGCGAGTAGTGATCGACGTCGTAATCGCGCGCGTCGATGGCATCGTGCGCGTCTGCGACGACGCCTGATCCAGTTCTCGTGCGATAGACACGAACCCGATCACCAACGCTCCACGTCGTTCGTCCGCTCGCGAGTATCGCCTCATAGGAGAGTTCGCGCCGCTTGTCGCGCACCTCGAGGTACTGCGCCGGTGATTTCGTCAGGCGCACGCGCGATGAGACGTCGTGCGTCGGTAGCTCGCGACGTCGCAGCGCTGTCAAGGTGTCGAGGTACGCATCGCGCACACCAGCAATGTCGCCCGTGAGCAGCCGTTCGATCGACCGGCGCAGGAACGCCTCACCGTATGGCTCCGCACGGCTCGATCGGAATGCGACGCCTCGCAACGTGAGTGCGCCGTCATACGCGAGCAACGCATAGTTCTTGGGCTCGTGTGACAACATGGCCGCGTATCGTCCTTCGAACTCGAGCTGCACGAGCGGAGGCAACAGTGCGGCGACTTCGTCGACAACACGCCGCTCGTCCACCTTGCTCCATGATTCCGGCACGGCGAAGTACACGCCATCCGTATCGGCTTCGAGTAGCGTGACGCCGCGCGATTCCAATTCGCGACACATCAGCTCGAGCGTCTCTCGCCCCCGACGCGTGACCTCATTGGCCGCGTGCACATCGGCAAAACGCGTGAGGCTACCTCCGGCAGCGAGGTATCCATACGCCGTGTTCACGACGAGCTTCATCGCGGCCGACATGGCCTCGTGCGTGTAGCGTTCGGCCGAGCCGGCCGGCGCTGCGCGGGCACGTGCCTTTGCGGCGAGGCGTTGCTCGACAAGACGATCCACCAGCGCGAGCAGCGCACCCAGTCGGTCGCGCGCGGGCCCGATGCGGTACGCACGCATGAGCGACGGATACAGGCTCGCCACGTCGGCCTTCACCACTCGCGTGGCTGCCCCCGTGGCGAACAGGTGGAGCGCCGCTCCACTGTGCACGGTGCCGTCGCCTTCCTCGTGCGCGGGGAGCGCCATGCCCGACCGGATATACGCGCGCACCAGGAGCGGATCGATGACGCCGGTCGCGGCTCCCGCGTCGGCGAGCCTCTCGTAGCGCCGCGGCGCCATGCGTGCGAGCGCGAATGCTGCGCCGCCGAGCAGGCGTGCAAGTCCCGCGACTTCCTCGACGTCGGCGGTGGCGTAGCGTCGCACACGCGCCGGATCACTGCGAAAGACGGTATAGATCTGGTCACCGCGTATGAGCTCGCGATCGGGGCCGGCGAGACCGAAGTGCCGAGCGACCGCTTTCAGCCCGTGTCCGGGCAGATCGCGACTCGAGAAGTCGTGCCGGCGCACGGCGTCGAGTGTGTCGATCAGCTCGCGCCCGGGCGCAACGAATCGCACGCGGCGCTGCTCGTCGTTCTCGTTCACTGCGCCACGCCGCGCGGCGCGTTGGCGCAAACCGGGCATGCCGTTTCGCCCAAGTGTGAGTGCGACGCCGAGTGTCCTCGCGCGGCGATCGAGGAACGGGATGTCGAAGCCGTGCAGGTTGTGATTCTCGATGACGTCGGGATCGAGCGTACTCACTCTCGCCACCAGCCGGCGAATGAGGTCCGCCTCGGCCGCATCGCCTTCGCCGGTGACTTCGAGTACTTCACACGCGCCGGACGGATCTCGCACTGCGACCATGAAGATGCGATTACGTCGCGGGTCGAGACCGGTCGTTTCGAGGTCGAATTGCAGCCGATGCAGCTGGTCGAAGGTGAGGTCGCGAAAGTATGTGCGGCCCGTCGAGACGAGATACTGCTCTTCCGGCGTTAGCGAGAGCACGGCCTGTTGCCCGAGTTCCCTGAGGTGCCCAATGTGACGACCGAGGCGACGTGTTGCGCCATCGAGGAGCGCACTGGTCAGCGTCCGCGTGTCGTCCGCGGACACCAGGAAGCGCAGCGATCCCGGCCCATCGAGCTCGCGATACGTTACCTGCCTTCCTGGCGTTCCGTCGACGCCGAGTCGCGTGCCGAGGTGTTTGAGGTCGTCGAGTCCGTCGAGGAGCAGCCACGGCCGGAACCGTTCTTCCTCGCGCACGAGGACGCCCGTCTCCGGAATGCGGCGCCACACCGTGGCGCGGCCACTCGGCTCTGCCCACACCGACACGATTCCTGGCGTGGGATCCCAGCCCCAGAGCCACTCGTCTTGCGCGCAGCCCACACCGGAC
>JBDTMO010000715.1:0-3179 GCA_039934235.1 bacterium
CTGGCGGCGCGCAGCTCGGGATAGTCAGACACGAGGCTCGCTGGTAGCTCGAGCGGCGCGCCGATCAGGAATTGGATGAGACCTCGCACAGGACCTATTGCACCTCGGTCATCTTATGACTTGGGAGGCAGAGTCCAATGCTCGCCTCGCGCCGAAATCTCAATGGACCGCGGCAGAAAGCGAAGGACCACCGTACCGAGTCGATCGGTGCGCAACACTGCCGCATTGGCGGCCCGCAATGATTCCATGACGTCGATGCTTGGATGTCCGTAGGTGTTGTGCGCGCCCACGCTGACGAGGGCGACGCGAGGATGCACCGCGGCGAGAAATGCGGCGGTGGTGCTGGTCGAGCTCCCGTGGTGCGCCACCTTGAGCACGTCCGCGTGGAGCGCCTCTGGTGAATGCTCGAGCAACCACTCTTCCTCGGGACCCTCCGCATCGCCAGTAAAAAGAACGCGTGCGGTGCCAATGCGCGCGATCAACACGCTGCTCGCAAGGTTCGCGTCGGCGAGCTGGGACGTCCACGCGGAATCCGGCGCGAGCGCCGTGAGGACAATGTCATCGACGACAAGTGAGTCGCCCGGCCGCACTCGCTGCCACGGAACGTGATCAGCGCGCGCCTCGGCCAATGCGGCCCGGTATGGACTCGAGGTGCCGACGTACCCGGGATCGAGGAATCGCCCAGGGCGTAAAATCGAGAAGAGCGAGGCCGCCCCGCCGACGTGATCAGCATGCGGATGCGACAGGACGAACAACGCGAGCTCGCCGCCACGATGGGCGAGATAGGGTGCGACTGTGTTACGTCCTGCGTCGCCGCCCATCCAGCTGCGCCCCGCGTCGATGGCGATCCAACGGCCGCGCGAGGTGCGCAACGCCAGCGCGTCGCCCTGCCCCACGTCGATCATGTGCAACTCCGGTACTCCGCTTACATGCGGTAGCATGGGCTCGGTTACGAGCACAGCGACGGCAAGCGCACCGATGAGTACAGCGCGCACTGGAGAACGCGCCAAACAGGCGACGATGAGAGCGACGGATGCTACCGCCGCAGCGATCGCCCCGAGCACGCTTGGGAGCGCCGCCGGCGCCCCGCCGGGCACAGCGGCCGCGGTTCGCGCAATTGCGTCGAACGCGACGAGCAGCGCGTGTGACGCGTCTGCGACAAATCGCTCAACACCCGTGACCGGAATCGCCATCGCGACGAAGAGCAATGGCTGCAGCAGGCCCATCACGGGATCAGCGAGGAGATTTGTGATTGGACCGAGCAGCGCCACGCGACCAAATGTCCACGCCACCAATGGCGCTGTGGCGGCGGTCGCCACGATGCTGATGGTGCCACCAGTTGCCAACGTTCGTCGCCACCCGCTCCAATCCTCCGGGATGATGCGTCGCGCAAGCGCTCCGCCGGCGATGAGCGCGGCTGTGCCGGCGACACTCAACTGCCAGCCGAGATCGAGCGTGGTGCGCGGGTTCCAGAGCGGCGCCGCGGCACCAAGCGCAAGAATCGCCCACGGTGACGTCGGTCGTTGAATGAGTCGCGTGACGAGGAGTGCGCTGAGCATTACGGCTGCTCGCACGGCTGGTGGCGGCGCGCCGATGGTAGCGACGTAAACGGCGAGCAGAAGCAGCGTTGCCACGCGCGCTGGTGTCCTTGGTAAACGCAGAATCGACGCGAGCAGTTCGAGTGCGAGCGCCACGATGCCGACGTGAAGACCGGAGACGCTCAGCATGTGCACCAGCCCCGCGTTCGCATATCGATCACGTTGTTCGACGGAGATGGCACTCATGTCGGCGATGACGAGCGCGCGCGCCATTGGTGCGTCGTCACCAAAGATGCGGTCGATGCGGCGGCCGGCGGCAGCACGCGTGCGCAGCAAAATGTCTGACGGCATCACAGCCGTTACCACGGCGTCTTCGATGAGGAGGCCGCGTTCGCCAGCGGACGCTCGGCCGGTTATCGTCGCGCGATCACCTCCGGCTGCCTTCCCGCGACCCACCAGCAGCGTAGCGCGCGCGGTGCAGCCGGCGCGAAATACGCTGACGTGTGCGACATCACCAACCGCGACGTCCGCGTCGAAGTCGGCGCGCCACTGGTGCGATGCCACGAGCGTTGCCGCACAGCGGGCGTCCGCCTGTAGAACCGCCATCGCGATGAGCACCGCCGAGGCGGCGACGGCGCTTACGGTGGCGTGTACGCGACGTCCCGCGAGCGCGAGCGCGGCGGATGACGCAAGCGCCAACGCGCAAAGCGCGACACGCATCACGTCGCCGACGCTCAGCGCAACGATGAGCGCAGCGGAGTAGACGAGGACAGACCAGGCGAAGAGGGGCACGCGCAATGATCGCCAAATGGCATGCGCGCCGAGTCATCGTTCTATTGCATGGATGGAGCGATTCGTTGCGAGGCGTCCCTCCGCCTCGGCGACCTTAGCCAGCCATCGGTAGGGGCTGTCGCTCGCGAACTATGCTGCCTGTAAACGTCGAACCGGTGGTACCCGTGAATTCCACCGTCAGATACTGGCCGAGCATGCTGGCGTCGCCCGGCACGAGTACCGTCTTGAAATCGCGCGTCCGCGCCATGAGCATCGATTCGCCGCGCTTGGCCTCGCGCTCGACCAGCACCTCGTGGCGCGTGCCAAGCAACCCGAGATTCCGCTGACGTGACGCGGAGCGAACCGTTTCGACGAGCCGTTGCAACCGCTCGCTCGCGACGTCTGCCGGCACCGACATTTCGGGAGGAAGCCGCGTAGCTGGTGTGCCGTCGCGTGGTGAAAAGATGAACGTGTACGCGTCCGCAAAGCCCACTTCGCGCACGACGCTCAACGTCTCCTCGAATTCCTCGTCGGTCTCGCCCGGAAATCCGACGATGATGTCCGTCGTCAGTGACACGCCTGGAATGGCGCGGCGAAGCCGATCCACGCATTCGAGGTAGCCCTCGCGCGTATAGCGACGTAGCATGCGCTTGAGCATGCGCGACGACCCGCTCTGCATGGGCAAGTGGACGTGTTCGCACACGGTAGGCACTTCGCCAAGCGCCTGGACTACGCGATCACTGAAGTCGTTCGGATGTGGGCTCGTGTACCGCACCCTGCGAATGCCGGGCACCGTCCCGACGGCACGCAACAGGTCGGCGAAATCGTGTGTGCCGTCGTGATACGAATTGACCGTCTGACCGAGCAGCA
>JBDTMO010000716.1:0-3178 GCA_039934235.1 bacterium
CGGCCATCGCCCGCGGCTCAGCCTTGGTGCCGGCCTTGCGTACGCGCCCCTGCTGGACGCCGGATTCGTCGGCATCCCCACGATCGTGCCGCCTCAAGGTGGCCGAGCAGGCGATACGCTACGCACGATCGTGTCGGAGAACAAGCATGTCAGGAGTCGCGTGCCGCCGATGCTCACGCTCACCACTCAAATTGCGGAGTTTCCATCGGACCAGGTGTCCAGCCTCAATTTGCTGCTGGGTGCTACGCTGCGCAAAGATCCGACGACGCAAGCAGAATTCTTTGGCGGCGTCTCCCTTGGTCTTCTAAACGATTGGGTCTTTTTGTCCGGCGGCGTGTATGCCGGCTATTCCTCGACGTTGGCTCCCGGTGTATCGATTGGACAGTTCATTCCCGCGGGGAGCGCGGTTCCCGTCTCCTCTCAGCTCAATGCCGTCCTCTCGGCGATGTTGTATTTCAGGCTGCACTAGCGCCATCAACCTGCCGACTGAACCGCGACAGCTCACTCGGCAACAACTGCTCGGGATCCTTCGCACCGACTGCAACCGAACGATGATGGAGCAGTGCAGATGAGAAAGGCGACTGGCGTTTCCGTGGTACGCCTTGCCGCTCGATGGCACAGCTGGCGACGAAATGGCGAAAGCAACGGATTCTGCTTTCCCCACAGGAACCGCGGTGGCGGCTCCAAGCCTGAATCTCCGCTCTAGTCAGTGAGGGACGCTCCACCCATGGAGCGCCCGGCCCTCGACCGTCGTCGAGCGCCGCCCCACGCTGAGCGGAGTCATCATGCTGTACCAGACGAAAAAGGCCTACGTCCTCGCCACCATCATTGGTGCTGGCGCCGCGATCACCGCGTGCGTTGACCAACCGACTCCCACGTCACCGCCCAGCGCGACCCAATCGCCGTCGCTCGACCAAGTCCCGACGACCAGCACCGCGACCCCAGCGCTAATCCGCCAACTCGCCGCGGGACGTGGCGTCATTCCGCTTCCACCAAAGCCGTTCGTAAGACCAGCGCTTTCGCAACTAGGCCAAGCGCTCACGTTCGACCCCATTCTCAGCGGCAACCGCAACATCTCCTGCAGCACCTGCCACCTTCCCGCGTTCGCCACCGGCGACGGTAAGAGCCTCTCAGTTGGAGAAGGCGGCGCCAGGTTTGGTCCTGAACGCGAGCACCCCGGCGGTGTCTTCATTCCGCGCAACGCGCCGCCACTCTTCAATCTCGGCAGCATGCGTCATCTCTTCTGGGATGGTCGCATCGAAATCGACGACCGCGGCGTCGTCCACACGCCGGCCGGTGCGCAGATCACGCCCGCGATGGCGAAAGTATTCGAGTTCGGTCCGGTGTCGGCAATCGGAATGTTCCCCGTGACCAATCGCGCCGAGATGCGCGGACGTGCGGGCGCCGAGTTTGTGAATAATGAGTTGGGGCAGATTCCGGATGTCGACAATCCAGCCATCTGGTCCGCACTCATGAAGCGACTCGGCAACATTCCCGAGTACCGCAAGATGTTCGAGGAGGCGTATCCAGGCAGACGATTTGACGAGATGAGCTTCGCGTATGCGTCGAATGCGATTGGTGGTTTCTTCGTCGATCAGCTCACGTTCACGAACTCACCGTGGGACAGGTTCCTCGCCGGGAACGACCACGCGCTTTCGCCGAAGCAGCTCGACGGCGCGCAGACATTCCTCACGCTCAAGTGCTCGCTCTGCCACATGGGGTCGACGTTCAGTGATGAGAAGTTCCACGACGTCGCGGTGGCGCAGCTGGGGCCAGGCGAGGGCGACGGCACAGGCCTGCGCGACGACTTTGGCCGCATGCGCGTGACAGGCCGCGGCGACGATCGGTATCTCTTCCGCACGACGCCGCTGCGCAACGTTGAACTGACTGGCCCGTACGGCCACGATGGCGCGATCGTCTCGCTGCGATCGTTCGTCGAGCACTACAGCGACTCCGACAAGAAGTTGATGGAGTTCGATCCCACGCAGCTCGAGTCCGCGCTTCGTCTTACAGTGCTGCCCACCAAGCTGGAGATCCTGGTGCAGCGCGATACGCTGCTCAAGGGCGTGGTGCTCACACCAGACCTCATCGACCGGCTCACGACGTACATGCTGGCGCTCACGGACCCTCAGGCCCGCAACCTGACGCGGATTGCGCCAGCGCGGTTGCCAGGAAACCGGTCGCTCGCCGCGAGACAATAGGCGTGGTATCGTTTTAGCGGGAACGCTGATGCCTAGACGACGAGTGCGCCCATGACTGTGATCGATCGCGAACGCTGGCGACAGCTCGAGCCGCTGCTGGATCACGCACTCGATTTGTCGGTCGATGAGCGCGCCACGTGGATGGTCGCGTTGCGGACGACCGATCCCGATGTCGCTTCGGACCTCGACGCGCTGCTGGCCGGCGATGCCTCTGCGGCCGACGAGGGTTTTCTGTCGCGCCCGATCGAGGTCACACTCGCCGGTCTCGAAATCGGCGCCTACACCCTCGAACGTCCACTCGGCCACGGCGGAATGGGCTCGGTCTGGCTCGCGCGCCGCACCGACGGCCGCTTCGAAGGACACGCCGCGGTCAAGCTGCTCAACCTCTCGCTCGTGAGCCCTTCAGGGCAGGAGCGGTTCCGGCGTGAAGGTTCGCTCCTCGCGCGCCTCACGCATCCGGGTATTGCGCGCCTGCTCGACGCCGGCGTAAGCGCGAGTGGGCAACCATACCTGGTGCTCGAACATGTCGACGGAGTGCGCATCGATCGCTTCGCCGAACAGCACCGCCTGTCCGTCGACGAGCGCGTTCGTCTCCTGCTGAAGGTGCTCGACGCGGTTGGCCATGCGCACGCCAACCTGGTCGTTCACCGCGATCTCAAGCCGTCGAACATTCTCGTCACCGCCGACGGCTCGGTAAAGTTGCTCGACTTCGGCATCGCAACGTTGCTCGACAGCGAAGCAAGCGACTCGCGTCCGCCATTGACGACTGAAGGCGGCCGCACCTTTACACCGGAGTTTGCCGCGCCCGAACAAGTGCGCGGTGACGCGATCACGACGGCGACGGACGTCTACGCCGCGGGCGTTCTCCTCTATCTGCTCGTCTCGGGCAGACATCCAACGGCGACAGGGTGTCGCACACAATTGGAAGCAATCCGCGCGCTCCTCGATGTGCAGCCGACGCGTGCTCTCGTGCTCGG
>JBDTMO010000717.1:0-3168 GCA_039934235.1 bacterium
CGCGGAAGCGTCGCGTCATCGTGCCTGCGTTGACCGCGTTGGTGGTGCTGACCGCCGCGCTGGCCGCGTGGGGCTGGCTCCGTCCACGTGGCACGAATTCGGTCGCGCGGTATCCGACGACACTGGGCGCGTCCGGGGCGCTTGACGGAATTGCGTTGCGGGTGGAGACGGCGCTCTCGCCCGATGGAAGCTTGCTGGTGTTCCGCAGTCCGCTGACGGGACCCGGCCAGCTCTACGTCAAGCGCCGCGACGAAGCCACGGCGCGACCGCTGGCTGGCACGGAAGGTGGTTCGGGACCGTTCTTTTCCCCCGACGGCCTGTGGATCGGATTCTTCGCGAACGGTCAAATGCGCAAGATCCCGAGCAACGGCGGCACGTCCCTCAAGCTCGCAGAATCCGTCGACCCCACGTACAACCACGGAGCGTGGCTGACGGACGGTTCCATCGTCTACTACGACTTTCTGACCCACACCCTACGGCGCCTCCGTTCCGGCGAAGCCACCGCGCGCGTGATCGCATCACCCGCGGTACTTGGCGGGCGCTATCCGTGGCTGCCGACGCCGCTTCCTGACGCCCGGGGCGTCCTGTTCACGGCCCACCTCACCAACTGCGTTGGGCCAGTGAGCTGTCGGCCCAGCCGCGTGTACGTGTACGATGCGCGCACGGATTCCATTCGCCAGCTGTTCGATGATGCCGTTGGCGCGTGGTACGCTACCACGGGACACGTGCTGTACCTGACCAGCGCAGGCACGCTCATGGCCGTGCCGTGGAGCAACACGAAACTTGCGGCCACCGGCAAACCCGTGCAGATCCTCGACGGGATCCAGGCACCAGGCTTCGTGACCTCGGACGAGGGTACGGCGGCCTATCTCTTGGGATCGCCGGAATTCGCGCCGGGCCCCACACCCAATGCGGCGCTCGTATGGGTGGACCGACGCGGGCATGAGGAGCCTGTGGATTCCTCGTGGCGGGTGAACACCGGAGGGATCTTCACCGGTGCGGACGTTCCTGACGGTTGGGGTCTCTCGCTGTCGCCCGATGGACGACGCATCGCCCTCACGCTCCTCACCAACCTGGGCACCGACATCTGGATCAAGCAGTTACCTGCAGGTCCCCTGTCGCGGCTCACGCTCTCTCCTGGCATCGACCAAGCACCCGCGTGGACGCCCGATGGGCGTGAAATCACATTCCTCTCGGACCGGCCCATCGGGCCCGATACGACGCATCAGGCGGGCCGGTTGAGTCTCTGGAAGCAGCCCGCGGACGGTACGGGCGAACCCCGTCTCCTTTGGGGAAAAGATGCGCCGAACGAAGGTTTCCTGAGCCCGGATGGCCGATGGCTCATGCTGGGCGCAGTGGGATCAGTGGGCGCTGGGGGTGACATTCTCGCGGCGCAGTTTGGAGTGGACAGCGCCGCGCGTCGGGTCGTGGCCACCGAGTACGCCGAAGGAGGTTCGGCGCTCTCGCCGGACTCCCGTTGGTTGGCGTACGTGTCGAACGAGCAGGGCGCGAACGAAGTGTTCGTCCGGCCATTCCCGAACGTAGCCGACGGCAAGTGGCAAGTCTCGAGCGGGGGTGGCAGCGCTCCGCTCTGGGCGCATAACGGGCACGAGCTGTTCTACGTCAGGGGCAAGAACATGTATGTCGTGCAGGTCCATGCGGGCCCGCGGTTCTCGGCCGAACCACCCCGCGTCCTATTCGCAATTCCGGACCGCGTGCGCACATCATCGCCGAGAATGGGCACCTTTGCGATCACGCCCGATGATCAGCGGTTTCTCATGGTGCAAGACGAGAGCTGGGAGCACATGGCCGGAACGCCAACGATGGTGATGGTGCAGAACTTCTTCGAGGAGCTGCGGGCGAAGCTGAAGAAGTGAGGCGTGCGCGGTCACTTTGGCTGCACAGTCCCGTACGCGACACCCATTCCAAACGGCGCAGCCAGTCCAAATCGCAAACCGTTCCGACGCACATCGAGCCAGAAGCCCGGCGATGTGCCGCGCACGCGCACGATGCCAGGATAGATGTTGAGCTTTACGAGACCGTTCCGGCTGCCGTCGTACACAAGCGATGCGAGCAGCGAACCCTCGCGGTCGTAGAACACGCCGGCACGCGCGCCAAGTCGAACGGTCCGCACGTCCGACGTCGAATCAGTTAGCTGAACGACGTCTGAGCCTCGACCGATGCCAAGCGACAGTGCGCGCCCACTGGCCGCAGTGTACGTCGCACCACCGAGCACGTTCAACCCCGTCATCACGAATCCCTGCACCCTCGACGTGCGCGGCAACGCAAACGTGAACTTGAACTCCTCGCTGGCGTTTTCAAGCCGGCCGTCTGGTGCGACAATCATCGGCTGACCCGCCCAATTCGTAAGTCGCACCGGACCGCTGAACACTCGTTGCACGACGTCCGACCGAAACAACACCATCCCGAGCGGATCAAATACCAGCAAGTCGGCCAGCGGATCGAGCGACCAATAGCGCGGACGTTCAATGACCTCGTTCGTGACATGCGCGGCCATCATGGTGAGAACCGAAAGAGCGAGCGGCGCTGGATAACCATGTTGCGCATACCACTCTTCGAGCCGCACCGACACCATGCCGTTGCCGATAAAATGATCGGTGTAATTCGGAAACCATTGGCCGCCATCAAATCCCGTGAGCGGCAACAGTTCATTACGAATGGCACGCCGCGTTCCGTACTGCTTAAACGACGCGCGCACATGCAACAGGTTGTGCTTCAGATTCTTCCACGAAGCCGCATACGGTTGATTGAACAGCCGCATGTCCGACGACTCAATCACAAGGTCGTTGAACCCTTCGTTAATCAGCTCGCTTAACGGATTGAACTGTGATTCCGATCCCCACGAGATGCCGGTGTAGAAGCGACGTCCGCGCGGTCGCGGCTCACGCGGAGTCACCGACGAAACGCTGTCGGCAACTGAGTCCGCAGGCGTACTGCGCTGTGCAATCACGTTGTCCAACGGACAAAGCATTACCGCGGCAAGCGCGAAGCGTTGAACTAATCGCATGAACCGTTTGCGTTTCGCGACCAGTCCAACTGCGTTGTCCGGCAGATCAGTGTCATCGTGGAAATCGGTGGTTGCAGACCAAAGACCTACTTCGCCGGCATCTCCTTGATTGAGCTGATGAGCGTTGGCGGCTTCCGCAA
>JBDTMO010000718.1:0-3158 GCA_039934235.1 bacterium
CCGTCATGGCGTTGAATGAACGAGGGGACGTCCAATGCCCGGCTCGACATCGCGGGGGCTCCTGACGGACCGCCCGCCGACACTGTATCCACGGAGAGAGAATGCTGGGACCCACCACCTCGGCCCGCCGGCATCGGTTGGCCGCGCTCGCAGTTGCGGGCATGCTGGCACTCCAGGCGCCGTTCGCTTCCGCACAAAAGATCACGTCGCCCAAGGAACAGTTCGGCTTCAACATTGGGGACGATTACAAGCTCGCGAACTACACACAGTTCGAGGCGTATTGGCGTAAGCTGGCCAAGGAATCGCCTCGAATGAAGCTCGTGGAAATCGGCAAGACGGCCGAGGGGCGTACGCAGCTGATGTCGATCATTTCGTCACCGGCCAATCTCGCCAAGCTCGATCGCTACAAGGAGATCTCGCGCAAGCTGGCGTTCGCTGAGGGCGTAAGTGAGGAGGACGCGCACGCATTGGCGCGCGAGGGAAAGGCCATCGTCTGGATTGACGGTGGCCTGCATGCGACCGAAGTGCTTGGCGCCGCGCAGTTGATCGAGACCGTGTATCAGCTGCTCAGCAAGAACGACCCGGAGACGATGCGGTTCCTGAACGATTGCATCATCCTCGCGGTGCATGCGAATCCGGACGGCATGGAGCTCGTGTCCAACTGGTACATGAAGGATGCGGATACGCTGAAGCGCAGCATGAACATTCCGCGCCTGTACCAGAAGTACATCGGGCACGACGACAATCGCGATTTCTATATCTCCAACCAGCCCGAGACGCAGAACGTCAATCACGTGCTGTACTGGGATTGGTTTCCGCAGATCGTGTACAACCATCACCAGACGGGACCTGCCGGCACGGTGATGTTCGCGCCGCCGTTTCGCGATCCATTCAACTTCAACTTTGATCCGCTCGTCCCGATGGAGCTGGATCTCGTCGCGGCATCGATGCACTCGCGGTTCGAGGCAGAAGGGAAGCCGGGCGTCACGATGCGTACCGGGTCGTCGTATTCGACCTGGTGGAATGGTGGCCTGCGCACGACGGTGTACTTCCATAACCAGATCGGCTTGTTGACGGAGACGATCGGCAATCCGACGCCGACGACGATTCCGTTCATTCCTGAGCAGCAACTGCCGCGCGCGGATCTTCCGTATCCGATTGCGCCGCAGAAATGGCATTTCCGGCAGTCGATCGAGTACTCGTTGACGGCGAACCGTGCGGTGCTCGACATCGCGTCGCGCGAGCGCGAGAACTTGCTCTTCAACTTCTGGCGGATGGGTCGGAACTCCATCGATCGTGGCAGCAAGGACAATTGGACGGCGAGTCCGAGCCGAATCGATGCGGTGAAGAAGAAGATCGAGGCGGATGCGGCTGGTGTCGCAGCGGCTGGAGGACGTGGGGGCCGCGGCGGTGGTCGCGGGGCTGGTGCAGCGGCGGGCGCAGCGGTCGCACCTGCGGCGGGTGCACCTGTTGGCGATCCAATCTTCCAGTTCGGTCGTGGTGCGGACATGAAGTACTACACCGATGTGCTGCATGCGCCGGAGCTTCGTGATCCGCGCGGGTACATCCTGCCGAGTGACCAGCCGGATTTCCCGACGGCGACAAAATTCATCAATTCGTTGCTGCATGTTGGTGTGATCGTGCATCGCGCGACCGCGCCGTTTACGGTGGCGGGCAAGCAGTATCCCGCAGGATCGTATGTCGTGAAGTCGGCCCAGGCGTTCCGGCCGCACGTGCTCGACATGTTCGAGCCACAGGATCATCCGAACGATTTCGCCTATCCGGGTGGGCCGCCGAAGCGTCCGTATGACAATGCCGGTTACACGCTCGCGTTCCAGATGGGGGTGAAGTTCGATCGCATCCTGGAAGCGTTCAGCGGACCGTTCGAGGCGATCCCGCGCGGCCAGTTGGCGAAGCCGATGCCTGGGACTGTCGCGACGTCGAGCGCGACGAAGGGGTATCTCGTCATGCCGCAGGTGAACGACGGATTCATCCTCGTGAATCGGGCGCTCAAGGCGAATGCCGCCGTGTACCGCTATACCAGCGGTGAGGGTGCCGCGCCCGCCGGTAGCTTCTTCATCGCGGCAACGCCGGCAACGACGAAGCTCGTCAATGACATGGCGAAATCAAACGGCGTCAACATCGGTGTCACGACGTCGCCGCCCCCGGCCAGCGCGAAAAAGCTGCACTCGATGCGCGTGGCCTTGTATGACGTGTATGGCGGATCGATGCCGTCAGGACACACGCGGTGGCTCCTGGAGCAATTCGAGTTTCCGTTTGAGGTGGTGTATCCTGCAACGCTCGATGCTGGGAATCTCGCGAGCAAGTATGATGTGATCGTGCTGCCGTCGGGCGCAGTGCCGCGCGAAGGCCAGGGCGGTCGTGGCGGTGGTGGCGGCTTTGGTGGCGCACCTGATTCGTCGACCATTCCGGCCGAGTTCCGCGAGCGTTTGGGGCGGTTCACGACGGCGCGCACCGTCCCGGCTCTCAAGCAATTCATGGAGGCAGGCGGCGTCGTCGTGGCGGTTGGTACTTCGGCGAACCTTGGCATGAGTCTGGGCCTGCCGATGACAAATGCGCTTGTCGAGAAGACGGCCGCGGGTGCCGATCGCGATTTGCCGGGCGACAAGTACTATGTGCCGGGCTCGATTCTTCGCGTCCAGGTGGACACGGCGCAAGCGATTTCAGCGGGCCTACCACGTGACCTCGACGTGTTCTTCGACAACAGCCCAGCCTATCGTCTTGGCACCGACGCCGCTGCGAAGGGGTTGCGTCCGTTGGCCTGGTTCCCAAACGCGACGCCGCTGCGGAGTGGATGGGCGTGGGGCCAGAACTACCTCGACGGCACGGTTGAAGCCGCGGAGGCGACCATCGGAAAGGGCAAGCTGTACATGTTCGCGCCTGAGATCACCTTCCGTGGCCAGCCGCACGGGACGTTCAAGTGGCTGTTCAACGGGATCTATTCAGGAGCGGATCCGGCGCCAGTTCCCTGAGGTGACTGGCTGTTGAATCAACGAAGGGCTGGGCTCCGTTCGCGGAGGCCAGCCCTTCGAGTTTTAGGTGCGGATCCTTCGACTCGCTTCGCTCGCTCAGGATGACACGCTGCTCGCTTCGCTCGCTCAGGATGACACGCTGCTCGCTTCGCTCGCTCAGGATGA
>JBDTMO010000719.1:0-3157 GCA_039934235.1 bacterium
ACCGCGACGAAGCTCGTCGGCCAGCGCGACGAGTTGAGTCGCGCGCAGGAGTTCGGCGCGGCGCTGGTTCGCTCGACGGTCGACGCAGTTGCGGCGTTCAACGTGGACGGGCGCGTGCACGCGTGGAATCCCGCGATGGCGAAGCTGACCGGCCGCGCGCATGGCGAGGCGGGCCTCGCGGTCGTCGGCACGTTGCTTCCGTTCCTGGTGGAGGGCGAAGAAGTGCGCTTGCTGCAAGAGGCGCTCGCTGGACGGGCCACGACCATGCAC
The DNA here is from genome assembly GCA_039934235.1 of bacterium. GTDB lineage: Bacteria > Gemmatimonadota > Gemmatimonadetes > Gemmatimonadales > Gemmatimonadaceae > AG11. The sequence continues at coordinate 271 of JBDTMO010000719.1, forward strand.
GCCCTCAATGCGTCGCACGAGCATTCGGGAACCGACGTGTCGCTGGACCTCACCGTGACGCCGATGACTGCCGCGGACGGCAAGGTCGTTGGTGGGCTGCTTGTCGCGCGCGACGTCACGGAACAGCAGCGAGTGGCGAAGTTGATTATCGCGAGCAAGGAGGCAGCCGAAGCATCGAATCGCGCCAAGAGCGACTTCCTCGCGCGCATGAGTCACGAATTGCGCACGCCGCTCAACGCGGTGATCGGCTTTACGAACGTCATTCGCCGCAACGCCGACAACCATCTTCGCAAGACGGACCTCACGTATCTCGACCGCATTGGCGCGAATGGAAAGCATCTCCTCGCGCTCATCGACACCGTGCTCGACATCTCGAAGATCGAATCCGGGCGCGAAACCGTCGAACTGTCGATGACGCCCATCTCGGCACTCGTGCGCGATACCGTCGCCGAGCTCGACGTGCGGGCCACGGAGGCGGGCTTGCATGTGCATGTGGTCACGCCTTGGGGCGCACAGGCGACCACCGACAAGGCGAAGTTGAAGCAGGTGCTGATCAACCTCGTGGGCAATGCGATCAAGTTTACGCCGCGCGACGGGCAGATCTTCGTGCGCGTCGAAACCGATCCGTTCACCGGCATTGCGACGCGAATCGACGTCGAGGATTCCGGTATCGGCATCCCCGAAGATCGCATCGAGGCGATCTTCGAGGCATTCGAACAGGCCGACCAGCAGATCGCGCACAAGTACGGCGGAACCGGGCTGGGGCTCTCGATATCACAGAAGCTGTGCGCGCTGATGGGGCACGAGCTGGTCGTCACCAGCCAACCCGGCAAGGGCTCGAAGTTCAGTATCCTGTTGCGCGCGCACCGGGCCGTCGCCGCCGCGTAGCGCTATTGTGCGGCGCGGAACACGCTGCCGCCCTTCATCACGAAGCTGACATCGCGCACCGCGTGCATGTCGCGCAGCGGATCGCCGCGCACGGCCACGAGATCAGCGAGCAGGCCGGGCTTCACCGTTCCGATCTGGTCGTCCATGTGCAACAGGCGCGCGTTCGTACTCGTCGCCGCACGGAGTACCGCCAGCGGCGCCACGCCGTAGTCGACGAGCAACTCGAGCTCGCGACCCTCTTCGCCGTGCGTGAAAACGCCGACGTCGCTGCCGCTGCACAATGTGACGCCGGCGTCGAGCGCAGCACGCACACTCGCGCGCTTTTCCGTGATGCGCGCGGGCTCAGCATCGCCGCGCTTGTATCCGCGATAGCGCAGCAACGCGTCGCCGGCCGCGACCGTTGGGCAGAACGCCACGTTGTGCTCCTTCATCAGGCGGAATACGTCGGCAGTGCCGGCGTCGCCATGCTCGATCGTCTCCACGCCCGCGAGTGTGGCGCGGCGCATGCCTTCCGCGGTGGACGCGTGCGCCACGACCGGTCGTCCGGACGAGCGCGCGATCTCCACGATCTGCTTGAGCTCATCCAGCGTGAACGTGGGCCGCGTCTCGCCATTGGGGCCCCAACGATAATCGGCGTACACCTTGATCCAATCCGCACCGTGACCGATCTGGTCGCGCACCACACGCGACAGGTTGGAGCCATCTGCTTCTTCCGCGCCTTGCGGAAGATCGACGTCTCCGGTGTAGTGCGGCCCGTAGCTACCCGTCGCGACGATCGCGCGTGTCACGACGATCATGCGCGGGCCGGGAATGATGCCTTGCGCGATCGCGCGCTTGATCCCGACGTCGGCGTATCCCGCGCCCTCGGTGCCAAGATCACGAATGGTTGTAAACCCAGCGCGCAATGTTTCGCGCACGTGGTTGGTGGCACGGGCAACACGCAACGCCAATGGCTCGCGCAACACCTGGTCGTCCCACGTGGTCTCGTTGTACGGATGCAGCAGCACGTGCGAATGCATTTCGATCATGCCGGGCATGAGCGTCGTGCCGGACAGGTCGATGCGCTTCGTGCTTGCCGGCGCGCTGATGGAGGCGGACGGACCCGCGGCCGCGATGCGGTCGCCGCGTACGAGCACGCTCCAGCCCTCGTGCATTTCCATGCCGTCAAAAACGCGCGCCGGAACGAGCAGCGTCGACGACGTGTCGGCGGTGCGCGCAGGTGCCGCTTGCGCCGCGAGAACCATTGGAAGCGCGGTGGCGACTGCCAGCGCAGCGAAGACGACGTGAGAGCGCATGCGGAAAGTGTGATACGGTGTGAGGCGTCGGTGATACATGCGGCGAGAAGATATGAGGCGTGCGTGTCGACGCGAGTGCTAGCTCTGGCATTTTCCAGCGTCATCGATTGAATTGGTTTCCATTAATCGCAGTGCACCCTACTCCGTGGAGACAACACCAGATGCGCCGCACGTCCGACGAAATCGACTACGAGCTGATCGGCGACGACCTGCAGGCTGTCATCGTGACCCTCGATCCGGGGGAAACGGTCATCGCCGAAGCGGGCGCGATGATGTTCATGGAAGACGGCATCGAGATGAATACCACGCTCGATCCCAACCAGCAGGGCGGCGGCATGATGGGCAAGCTCTTCGCTGGCGCTCGGCGCGTCCTGTCTGGCGACACCTTCTTCATCACCACCTTCCTCAACACGGGGCGTGATCGCCGGCGAGTCGCGTTCTCGTCGCCCTTCCCGGGCAAGATCCAGCCTGTCGACTTGCTGGAGTGGGGCGGCACCGTGATCGCACAGAAGGACTCATTCCTCTGCGCGCCAAAGGGCACCAACGTGGACATCGCGTTCACCAAGCGCATCGGCGCAGGCTTCTTTGGCGGCGAAGGATTCATCCTGCAACGCATCACCGGCGACGGTATCGCCGTGCTGCACGCCTCAGGCGCCCTGTGGGAGACGACGCTCGAGCGTGGGGAAACGCTGCGCGTGGACACG
>JBDTMO010000720.1:0-3135 GCA_039934235.1 bacterium
GCAATACCAGACGGGAACACGATGTCCCCACCAGATCTGCCGAGAGATGTTCCAGTCGCGAATGTTGGTCATCCAGTGCTCGTACACCCCAACCCATTTTTCGGGCAACAGCCGCACGCGACCCGTGCGCACCGCCGCAAGCGCCGGCTCGGCAAGTGGCGCCATGCGCACGAACCACTGGTCGCTAAGCCGAGGCTCGACGACGGTGTCGCAGCGATAGCAGTGCCGCACGTTGTGCTGGTGCGTTTCCTTCTTGACGAGACGGCCGGCGGCTTCGAGCATGGCGACGACCCGCCCACGTGCCTCGAACCGGTCCATGCCGCGGAGCGCTTCCGGCACTCGGCCGCGCGCATCGGCGACCTCGTTCATGATGCCGTGTTCGTCGATCACGATCGGGGCAGGGAGCTCGTGACGACGTCCGACCTCGAAATCATTCGCGTCGTGCGCGGGCGTGATTTTCACGACGCCCGTTCCGAACGCGGGGTCTGCGTAATCGTCCGCGATAACCGGAATGGGCAAATCGAGAATCGGCAGTATCACGTTCGTGCCGATCAAGTCGGTGTACCGTTCGTCGGCCGGATTTACCGCAACGGCGACATCGCCCAGCATCGTTTCCGGCCGCGTGGTGGCGACGGTGATGGAGCGCGAGGAATCGCCTTCGAGTGGATACGCGATGTGATACAGCGCGCCCGTTGTCTCCTTCGGCTCTGCCTCTTCGTCGGATAGCGACGTGAGGCAGCGCGGACACCAATGAATGACGCGATGGCCGCGATAGATCAGGCCGCGCTCGAACAAGCGAACGAACGCTTCGCGCACTGCGCCGCTCAACTCGGGGCTGAACGTGTACGCGGTGCGCGTCCAGTCGGCCGACGCACCGATGGCCTTGAGCTGCTGCAGGATGACGCCGCCCGTCTGTTCGACGAATGTCTTGGTGCGCTCGACAAACCGCTCGCGCCCGAGATCGTTGCGCGACAGGCCTTCGGCTGCGAGCTGCTTTTCGACGACGTTTTGCGTCGCGATGCCGGCGTGGTCCATGCCGGGCACCCACAGCGCCTCGCGTCCCTTCATGCGTGCCCAGCGAATGAGCACATCCTGGACGGCGTTGTTCAGCCCGTGACCAACGTGGAGAATCGCGGTGACATTCGGCGGCGGCATGAGGATGCCGTATGGATCGCGATCGCCGCCAATGCGCGAGGAGCGAGACGCGTCAGCGGTGAAGCATCCCGCCTGTTGCCATCGCGCGTAAATCGCCGCTTCCGTGGCGGCGGGATCGTATTGAGCTGGGAAATCGGCTTCGGCTTGGTCTGTAGTCGTCATGACCAGCGAAAGCTAAAGGGTGAACGGTGAACGGTGAACGGTAAATGCGTTGGCAGTTACCGCTCACCGTTCACTGTTCACCCGTCACCGTTCTCTTATGACGTGATCTGCCTTTGGCACACCCGATGGTGCGACCGGCGAGCCGCCTGTGTGATCGCCCTTCGCCGCTTTCTTCTCGCGGACCCGGCGCTCCGCCGCAATGCCATCGATGTCGTCCGCCGCCTCACGCACTTCGACGTCCGCGCTCGACCACTTCTCAGCGAGATCAACGCGCGGATCGGCATGCCGGTCGATGTCGGCGGACGAACCCTGACGACGCCTGCCGGTGCCGACAGTGTGGCCTTCCCAGTGCGCTTCGGTATGCGCATTGTCGCCGTCCGCAAACAGGCGCGCGTGATCAGCGATGCGTTCCTCTTCGTCGCCAATTGCGATGCGATTCAGAACGGTTTGGACGCCCGGAACGCCGCGCGCAATGGTCACCGCATGCTCGGATTCCTCGTCCGTCGTCACCCAGCCAGCGAGCTCGATCGTCGCTTCCCCAATTCCACCGATGTCGATGGCGCGCTCGGCGAGAATCGGATCGTTCCGGAACGCCTCGAGCACGTGCTCCTCGAGGCCCGAAGCCTCAGACGTTTCCTCGATCTCGTCGTCCTCGAACTCCTCGTATTCCGCAAAATCGTCGGCGACCGCAGGTCCGCTTGCGTTCTCCGCGGCATCGGCACCCTTTCCCCGGCGCCGAACTTTGTCCGCCAGCCCGCGGAAGCCGCCCACCCGTTGGGCGACAAGCATGCCGACGGCAAATCCGGCGATGGCGCCCAGCAATACGGGCGCTACAGAACCAGCAATTGAGGACTCGTCCTCGTCTCGAAACCGCAGATATGGCATAGCGGGAAGCCTGTGGCGAAGGGTCAGCCGCAAGGATAACTTGCAGAAGAAATATCTGCGAACGCGGTGCAAGAAGAAGGCCCGTGTCTCACTCCAAAATCCAGGCCCCCGCTGCGCATCTCGCGAATTCTCCGACCCGAAGACGCCAACGACGAGGACGAGAGGATTTCCCTCGGCCGAGTCGTCCTGTGGGTGATCGTCTGGGTGGGCCTGCTCGTGGGCATCGCCCTCTATTTCAAGTACGCACGGTTACTTCCGCCGCTACTCGGCTGACGTTCATCGGTTGGTCGTTCCGAGTAAACAGCGAAGACCCTGCAATCCGCGAATCAACAGACCCATGATCGATCGCCCCGTTTCCGGCCCTGCCGCGTTCTCTGACGCCGACGTCACCCTCACGTTGCCAGATGGCGCCACACGCGTGGTGCCGGCTGGGACGCTGCCTGCCGAAGTTGTCCGATCGATCGGCGAGCGTTTGTTGATGGCGGCGGTTGCCGTGTCGGTCAACGGCGAGATTCAGGATCTCATGACGCCGCTTCGGACGAGCGGTGCGTTCAAGGTCCTGACCGAAAGGGACGCCGATGCCCTTGGCGTGCTCCGGCACTCCGCTGCGCACGTGCTCGCGACGGCCGTACGGCGGTTGCGGCCCGATGCAAAAATTGGATTCGGTCCGGCCATCGACGACGGCTTCTATTACGACTTCGAAGTCGCGTCGCCATTCACGCCCGATGATCTCGCCGCATTCGAGGCAGAGATGCGGAAGGTCGTGCAGGAGAAGTATCCATTCGTGCGTGCAGAAGTGGACATGGGCGAGGCGCGCGTGCGATTCGCCGACGATCCCCTCAAGCTCGAACGCCTGGACGACTTCACGGATCCGGCGGAAATCATCTCGACGTACACGGACGGTCCGTTCATCGACCTGTGCCGTGGCCCGCA
>JBDTMO010000721.1:0-3120 GCA_039934235.1 bacterium
CGGCTTCGCCTGCTGAGCAGTCGCGATTCCGAGGCAATCGCCCCTCCGGGCGAGTCGTCGGACGCGGCCACGCGGAGCCTGCTCGTGCATGCCGCGCGAAGTGGCGACGTTCGCGCGTTTGCGGCGCTCGTGGATGCCTATTACGCGCGCTGTCTGCGGTTCGCCCTTCACATGCTCGCCAACCGAGGCGACGCGGAGGAGGCTGTCCAGGACACTTTCGTCCGCGTCTACCGGGCGCTTCCGAAGTACGAAGAACGAGAGGCATTCGAGCCCTGGCTCTTTCGCATTCTCGCCAACCGCTGCCGCAGCGCCGGCGCGCGCGAACGACGGCACGCCGAATTTGTGGAGTACGGTGATGTGCCGGAACGTCCCGCCACGAACAGCCATGACGACGTCATCGCATGGCGCGAAGAAATCGGCCTCGCCTTGGCCGCACTGTCGGACGAGCAGCGCGAGGCATTTCTCATGCGACACGTGGAAGACCTGAGCTATGAAGACATGTCCGTAGCGACCGGAGCCGGCGTGTCCGCGCTCAAGATGCGTGTGAAACGTGCGTGCGACGCGCTGCGTGCGCGGCTCATGGAGGTGGAACGTGACTGACGAACGAGATGCGATGCTCGATCGCGTGGTGGACGCACTTCGTCCACTGCCGCGAGTGGACGAATCCGCCAAGGCGCGCCTGCTCGTCGCGGTCGCGGCCGAGCGCGAACGCGATCGCGAGAGCGCGGCACGCAGCGTTGGGCCGCGCCGAGTGAATCGTTGGGTCGTGCGGATTACAGCGATTGCCGCCGCCGCCGCGCTCGTTGCTGTCGTCGTGCTTCGAGGCGCGCCCAACGCTGCACCCGCCCCTGAAGTTGCCGCCTCGACAAGTGGCGCGACGAACGCGCCTTCCCTTCGCTTGACGGGAAGCGACGCCGCGAGCCGTGCCGAGTCGGCAGTGCAAGCGGTTGAACTCGTCCTACGCATGCCGTCGGCTGCGAATGTGCGCGTGGTGGGAGATTTCAACGAATGGGATAAGGAGCGCGCGCCGATGAAGCGCGACGCTGCAAGTGGATTGTGGAGTGTGACGCTTGCACTCACGCCCGGCCGGCATGTGTATGCCTTTGTCGTGGATGACACGCTCTGGATGCGCGATCCGCGGGCGCCGGCCGCGAAGGATGCCGACTTTGACCGGCCCGGGTCCGTGCTACTGGTGGGGCGTCCCTAGTGCGCCTCATCGTGTGCGCGGGTGCGAGCCTCTTGATTGCACTTGCGAGCGCCCCGGTCGCGCGGGCACAGCAAGTGGCGTATGCCGCGAGCCTCGGCGCAGATCTGGACAGCGCGACGCAAGCCGCGGTCTCGCGTGAGATCGCCAAAGCGCGCGAGCGCGGCATTCCGGTGGAACCGCTGGTCGCGAAGGTGCGTGAAGGACGCTTGAAGCGCGCGCCGAGCAGCAGAATTCGGACGGCGGTCGAGAAATTGGCGGAGCGGCTCAACGTCGCGCGCGCTGCGCTCGGTGTGGAATCATCGGCGGACGAAGTGATCGCGGGCGCGGACGCACTTGCGACGGGCGCTGACGCCGCATCACTGCGCACATTACGCGCGGCGACGACCCGCCCCATCGCCGCACCAATCGGGACGTTCGCGCAGCTCATCGCGAGCGGCGTCGATCAACGCAAGGCGCTGGACATGGTCGTAACGTTGCTGCGTCGCAACGCGGCCCCTGCACAAGTGCTCGCACTCGGTAATCTTGTGGAGGTCGATGTGGCCTCTGGCTTGCTCCCAGAGGAATCGGCCAGCTTCCGATTCCGTGGCATCGAAGGGTCGCTCGGGTTGGGGGACAAGGCGGCTCTCACGGCACCGACGGCGGGGCCGCCGTTCACCGCTTCGACCGGACGGCCACCCGCGGCACCTCCGCCGGCGAAGCGACGACCTTGACGTGCCTTGCGCCTTAGACTGATCGACCGAACACTGCACTTTCTTGGCGGCCTGCTCGTCCTGACGACGATGAGCAGGCCGCTCGGCGCACAGCAATCAGTCGTCGTGGTCGACCTTGGGCTAACCGCGGCACACTTTGAGGCAGACGACGCGAGCGCGGTTGGTCCGTCGCTCCGCGTATCCCTCGCTGGAACGAGAGGACATCTGTTTGGCTCGGCCGAAGGCGGCGGTCTCGCCACGTTTGGAGCGGCGACAGGGTTTGCCACGCTTGAAGGTGGAGTGCGATCGTCGACGCGAAGTGGATGGAGAACCGAGCTCGCGGGCGAACTGGCATCGGTGGTGGGTTCGAGTACCGCTGGAGGCGCGCGCACGGCGCTCGTTGGCGGACGAACCCTCTGGACCACGAGCACTGCTGGTGGCTGGCTCCGCGCGATTGGACACGCATCGCAGCGACTCGATGCGTCCCTGACGGGCGCCGGAATTGAAGCCGGCACGTGGAAAGACTTTGCTCGCGCACAGCTGTCGGCGACGGTGACGCAAGAGTGGACGCACGCTGAGCTCTTTACTGGCGCCTTTCGGACTGGCTTCGTGGGCACGACTCCGGTGCGATACACGGAGGGCGCGATCGCGCTGCATACGGAAAGCGATCGCTCGTCATTCGATGTGTCGGCCAGCACGCGCCGCGCCGCGGGCGCGAGCCGTCTTTTCGAGCAGTCGGTGAATGCGAGTGTGGCGTACTGGCCGCGAAAGTCGATGGCGCTGGTATTCAGCGTGGCGCGTCAGCTGGCGGATTTCATTCGTGGTGCCGACGGGGCAGACGCATTGAGCATCGGGTTGCGGTTCGGACAGGCGTCGCCAGTGATGGCGCGCAATGCGCGATTCATCGCGGTCGTTCAGGTGTCCGACTCGAGCGGAGCGCATGTGCTGCGCGTGCACGCTCCAGGTGCGCATCGCGTCGACGTAATGGGAGATTTCACGGAGTGGGAGGCGCAGCCACTCGCCTTGACTGGCGCGGTGTTTCAGCGGGTGCTGACGCTCAGTAGTGGAACGCACCGCATGCTGGTGCGTATCGACGGAGGCGCGTGGCGCCCCGCAACCAACACGCCGGTGGTGGACGACGATCTCGGCGGCCGAGTGGGGCTACTTGTCGTGCCCTAGAGGGATTTGGTGAACGGTGAACGGTGAACGGTGAACGGTAACAGC
>JBDTMO010000722.1:0-3114 GCA_039934235.1 bacterium
CGATGCTCGCGCTTGCGGGCGTGCGACATCTGCCGGGCGTCGTCGTTCCAGGCGGAGTTACGCTTCCCGCGCGCGGCGCCGAAGACGCTGGTCAGGTACAGAGCCTGGGCGCGCGATTCTCACGGGACCTTGTATCGCTCGATTACGCGGCGGAGATGGGCTGTCGCGCCTGTGGTTCAGCGGGCGGCGGCTGCCAGTTTCTCGGTACCGCGGCGACGTCGCAGGTAGTTGCCGAGGCGTTGGGACTTGCGCTGCCGCATAGTGCGCTCGCGCCGTCGGGCGAACCGTCGTGGTACGAGCTTGGACGACGCTCAGCCACCGCGTTGACGAGACTGCGCGCATTGAAGATTCCCATGAGTCGCATTCTGACCGCACACGCGATCGAGAATGCGATGCTGGTGCACGCTGCATTCGGCGGCTCGACCAACTTGCTGCTGCACATTCCGGCGATCGCCCATGAAGCCGGCCTGGCGACGCCGACTGTTGCCGATTGGAGTCGTGTGAATCGCTCTACGCCGCGTCTCGTTGATGCCTTGCCGAATGGTCCGCGCGGGCATCCCACCGTCCAGGTGTTCATGGCCGGTGGTGTGCCGGAAGTCATGCTGCATTTGCGACGCATGGGTTTGCTGCACGGCGACGTCATCACCGCGACGGGCGATACGCTCGACGTGACGCTCGACTGGTGGGAGCAAAGCGAGCGGCGTGTCGCGTCGCGCGAGCGGCTGGCGTCTGGCGCCGCGATTTCGCCGGACGACGTCATCATGAGTCCCGACGCTGCGCGGCGCGCGGGCCTCACGAGCACCGTCGTGTTTCCCGTGGGCAACATTGCGCCGGAAGGATCGGTGATCAAGTCGACGGCCATCGACGCGTCCGTGGTGGACGCAGACAATGTCTATCGTCACGTCGGTCCGGCGCGCGTGTTCGCGGATGAGCGCGAAGCGATCAACGCGGTGAAAGGGGTAAACGAGCGCCCGATCAAGCCGGGCGACGTCATCGTCCTGATTGGCAACGGGCCGTCCGGAACGGGTATGCAGGAGACGGCGCAGATCACCATCGCGCTCAAATATTTGCCGTGGGGCAAGCAGGTTGCGTTGCTGACAGATGGGCGTTTTTCCGGGGTGTCCACCGGCGCGTGTGTGGGACACATTGGCCCCGAGGCTTTGCATGGCGGACCAATCGGGAAGCTGCGAGATGATGACATCATCGAGATCGTGATCGATCGCGAAGGCCTGTTGGGCTCCGTCGACGTGATTGGCGTGGATGGCGAGCGACTGTCCAAGGAGGATTGCGCGACACTGCTTGCTGCGCGCGACATGCATCCATTGCTCGCGCCGCACGCATCGCTTCCGGCTGACACGCGTCTCTGGGCCGCACTGCAGCGCGCGAGCGGCGGTACCTGGGCGGGATGCGTCTACAATGTGGACATGATTATCGCGGTGCTCGAAGGGAAACACCACACTGCGCAAATGCCGTGAAGCGACTCAAGGTTGCCCGTCTGCTGTCGGGCACGACGGACTGTTCGTCGCTCGACGTGCACGCTGTCACGCTTTTCGCAAATCAATCGCTCGCTGTGAGGAATGACTCTACAGAAGTGCTCGTCATCATCCGCGACGGGCGCACGACTGCGGGTTTACAGGACGGACCGGCCGAATACTCTGCCATCCAGGGACTATGACCTCATTCAAGCTCTATCGAACCGCGCGTGGCGCAGTCGTCGAAAAGGATGAACGATTCTGGCCGCTACTCGATGCATGGGATGCGCTGGTCAACCACGACAATCTCCATGCGTATCTCGCCGCGGTGTCCATCGGAAATGGCGGAGCTCGAATCGACGAATATCTCCTTGCGCCGATTGACTCGCAGGAGGTCTGGGCCGCCGGCGTGACGTACCTGCGGAGTCGCTCGGCGCGCATCGACGAGTCGCAAGCCGCTGGTGGCGGAACGTTCTACGATCGCGTGTACAGCGCTCGCCGTCCGGAGTTGTTCTTCAAGACGGCGGGGTGGCGAGTTCGAGGAACGGGCGCATTGGTCCGTGTACGACGCGATGCTTCGTGGAGTGTGCCCGAGCCGGAACTTGCGCTGTGCATCAACGCGCGCGGGCAGATCGTGGGTTACACGATTGGAAACGATATGAGCTCGCGCGACATCGAAGGTGAGAATCCGCTTTACCTGCCGCAGGCGAAGTGCTACGACGGCTCATGCGCGATTGGCCCGTGCCTGCTCGTCAGCGACACACCGATCGCGCTCGACACACCGATCGAAATGCGGATCTCACGAAGTGCCGTGGCGGTCTTCGAGGGCGGCACCGCAATGTCGCAGATGCGTCGCACGCCCGAAGAGCTGGTGGAGTTTCTCTACCGCGAGATGAGTTTTCCGAATGGCTGCGTCCTGCTCACCGGCACCGGCGTCATTCCGCCAGACGACTTTACGCTGCAGTCAGGCGACGACGTGGTAATTCGCATTCCACCAATTGGGGTGTTGGTCAATACGGTGGAGTGATTGTCGCGAACGTGCGCAGGGCAGGAGTCAGGATGTAGGAACGACGTCATCCCGCACGAGTGAGCGCAGCGAACGATTGTCGGGATCTACAATTCGAACAGGACCGAAATCAAGCGGGGCGGCGTGGCCGGCGATGCATCGGCATCCGGCCACTCGCTGAGGTCGCGAAGCGCAAACCCCCTGGCGAGCCCCGTGTTTACATATTCACTCACGGAGTGCTGGTAGGATTGCACGAGCACCGTTTCTCCGGTGTCGGGGTCGGCGAAGCGCGCCTGCGATCCAGCCAGCTGCTTGTACGGATGCAACTCGCACAGAAAAAGTTGGCCACCTCGTCGCAGCACACGTTCCGCCTCGGCGTACACGGGCGCGAGGTCTTCGACATGCTCGAGAATGAGATTGCCGATGACGACGTCCATGCTGCGATCAGCGACCGGCCACGTGTTGCGGACGTCGTGCTGCACGAAGCGTGTGTTCGCCGCGTGAATGCGTCGTCGGGCCGCGTCGAGCATTCCGGACGAGAAATCCATCGCGACGAGTTCTCGCGCCTTGCTTGCCAACCAGATGGTGTTCTTTCCGGTGCCGCAGCCCAGTTCCAGCACGTCGCGTCCCGAAACG
>JBDTMO010000723.1:0-3114 GCA_039934235.1 bacterium
GCCGATCAACACTCCCAAGGTGCAGATCCTTCGACTCGCTTCGCTCGCTCAGGATGACAACGGACTCGCTCCGCTCGCCCTGGACGACAACGAGACGCTCGCTCAGGATGACAAGGATCATGGCTTGCCTCCTGCCGCGCGAATCGCCTGGCTCTTTTCCGCGAGCAGGAGCAGCAACCGCTCCAGTTCCCGCTCGTACGCGGTGGAATCCGTCGACGCCTTCCGCCCGCGCAGCGCCGCGACCTGCGACTCCAACGTCTGACGCTCGGCAAGCAGCGCCGCGACGCGAGGATCCGCACTCCCGCGCGCCGCTCCAAATGACACCGTTCGCGCAAGCATGCTGTCGTTCAACACCGCGTGCTCGGTGAGCAGCTTCTTGTCCGCTTCGTACGCTCTCGCGACTTCCTTTCGTGCGAAGTCGAATGCCTCGATCACCGAGACGCGTCCATCCTTGTCCGCATCAGCCTCGCCGCCCGTGAGGCCGCGCACGAATGGCCCCGCAAAGATGGACTCATTTCGCTCGAGGCCGGTTTTAGACGCGGTGACCACAACGCGACCCTTTCCCGCGATGACTGGCACGAAGTCGCCGCTCCCGCTCGCGGCGTTCACGAACACAACGGTCTGTCGCGTAAAACCCGATAGCCATGACGCGTAGTCCGCCGCCGTCGGATCGGGCCCTGGCAGATTTACGCGCGACCCCGGACCCTCGCCCGCGCCATGACCGTTGAGAAACACGAGGACGACATCGCCAGGCGCGACTCGGCGCGACAGGCGAAGAAACGCTTTCGCGACTTCCTCCTTCGTCGACTTTCCAGTGATGTGCTTCGGGTCCGCGGCGGGATCTTCTCCCAGCACGATCAGGCTCGAGTCGGCAACACCCCAGCGTTTACGCGCTGAGTCGGCGAGCGTCGCCGCCACCGCCAGAAACGGCGCTTGGTACTGCGGCTCGCCCGCGAGCCCGGTCACGATGAGCACATGCGTCTGCTGCGCGCGCGCGACAGGCGCGAGCGACGCGCCTAAGAGCATCGCTGGCAACACTGCGCGCGCGAGCCAGCCACTCATGCAAGACCCCGCCGACGACGATACACCCACTCGGTGCCCATCAACGCAACCAACGCAAAAAAGATGACGGGCATGTCCCACAGATCCCGTGCGTCGCGCACAGTGACGCCGGCTTCCGTAAACACCGCATCGTCACCGAGCCGGTTCGACTCGTTCAGCGGGTAATACCGACCTCCTGTTTCCTTCGCGATCCGCCGCAACAACGGCGTGCGCAATTCGGCCTGCTCGACGTCGGCGCCCTGATCGTCGGCCAGCAGCGCTCCGCCAGTCGATGTCGTCGTGTCGCGACCGCGACGCGATTCCGCTGAAAGCGCGTACACACCGGCCTCTTCGGAAATGAACCGGCCCGTGTACGATCCGTCTTCGCGCAACGACCACTCCATCGGCACATCGACTCGCCGGCCGCTTGGCGTCGTCACCCGCGCCGTCACTGTCGCATTGTTGACGTCGAGATACGTGGAATCGGTAACGTGCGCGCGCAGCGTCACCGGTTCGCCCGGTCCAACTCGCGTGGGAACAGCACTGATCTCCACCTGATCCGGCGCGCTCTCGACCGTCCAGCGCAGCAGCTGTCGCCACAGCGTGGAATGCGTTTCGTCATCGACAGGCATGCTGGCGTCCATGCGCCAGAGCCACGTGTCCTGCACGCCGAGCACCGCGCCCACGCCGCGTCCGTAATGTTGGAAGGCGAGCACCGGGACGTCTTGCCCCGTTCCGCTCTTCCCGCCGGGACGTCCCGCCAGCAACACCGTCGCGCCCGACCGCAAGACTCCCAGCCGATTCACGGAGGTCAGTGGCGGAAGCGAATCCCAACGCGCCGTGTTTGCCGCATCAGTCTCGCGAAGCTGTAAAGCGGCGAAGCCTTGTCCGGACGTCGTGGGATGCACGGCGAGAAACGTCGGTGCGCGCGTCGTGTCCCTGTCCGCCGGACCAAGAATAATCGGCAACACCTCGGCCATTGGCGTGTCCGCGTACCCGCCTTCGCTCAACGCGGACCGGCCACCCAACGCCAGCAACGTTCCGCCACGCTGGCTCACGAACTCGGCCAGCATGCGCAGCTGGTCGCCCGTGAAGAACGACGACTCGATGCTGCCGAGTATGATTGCGCGATACTTGAACAGCTCTTCGCGCTTCGATGGGAATCCCGTGACGAGTTCCAGGCTGTCACGCACACCAAGTCGCAGAAACTTCTTGTCTGCGCTGCGCATCAGGCCAACGACCTCGAGACTGCTGTCCGCCTCCACGGCACGACGCAGGAACGCAAACTCCGGCCGAGGCTCTCCTTCGAGATAGAGAATTCGCACCGGTCCGGGCCGCACTTCGAGCACGGTGTGATACGAGTTGTTCTCGGTGACCGTTTCGTTGGCGAGCGGTTTTGCGGTCACCGACAGCCGATACGTGCCCGGCGGCAGTGGCGGCAAGCGCAATCGGACGCGCGAAATGTCGCCAGCGTCGGGAAGGCGAATTTCGTCAGTGGCCACGATGCGCCCATTGGCCTCGACCGTGACTGTCGTTTTCTCTCCGCGTGCGCCACGCACCGCGATCGCTGCTTCGAGCAAGACGGTTGACCCCGCTAGAACGCTCGCTGGTGCCGTCACGCGCTCGATGGCGACGTCGCGAGCAAAACGTTCCTGGCCGACACCGATCGTGTACACCGGCACACGCCGCGCCCTGAGTGCGAGCAGCGAGGAACTCAGGTCGCCGCCGCCATTGTCGGCGCCGTCCGTCACCACGGCGACTCCGGCGAGCGGCATGCCCGCCAAATCTTCCCGCGTGACGTCGAGCGCGCCGGCCAGGTCCGTGCGGCCTCCAGCGCCCGTGAGCGCGGCGGCTCCCGAGGCGGGTCCGGCGTCGGCTGCAAACCTGAAGACGCGCAGCGCAAACCGCCCCGAGAGCTTGCGCATCAATGCACTCGTGTCGCCGAACACGCTCTGCATCGCCGCGAGCCGCGCCACGCCATTCACGTCGCGCAGCCGCATGCTCCGCGAGTCGTCGAGCAGGATGGCGAACACGTTGCGCTGGTTGACGGCGCTCGAAAGCACCACAGTCGGG
>JBDTMO010000724.1:0-3100 GCA_039934235.1 bacterium
CGAATGTCTTGCAGCGTGTTCTCGCGCGCGAGCACGACACGTTCGATCCCGAGCGCCTGCATGACACGCGCGCCGCTTTCGTCGTGGACCGTCATCTGGGTCGAGCCATGCATCTCGAATCCCGGATAGACTTTTTGAATCAGGCGAACGAGCCCGATGTCCTGGACAATGGCCGCGTCCACCCCACGATCTATTGCCTCACCGAGGAACGTCAGCGCGTCTGTCAACTCGGACGGCTTGAGGAGAATGTTGAGCGTGAGGTAGATACGACGGCCTCGCTCATGGGCGAGGCGACACGCTTCACCGACCTCGGCGAGCGTGAGCTGCGCGCCTTCGTCACGCGCGTTGAAGCGTTCGGCGCCGAGGTACACGGAGTCGGCGCCGTTGGCGAGTGCGGCACGAACGGCGTCGAGCGATCCAGCGGGAGCAAGTAGCTCCGGTACGGCGATGCGAGGCATGAGATACGAAATATAGCTGGACTGCCCGCTCGCTGGCGTTCGCTTGACGGCTTGCTCGCTATCGCTCGCGTGACGGCTGCTCGCTATCTCTATCGCGACGGCTTCGCTGATGCTCGGCGTGACGGCAACTGCTAAGGGCTGGGTTGCGTTGTCAGCGTTACCAGGATGACCGGGCCGGTGGCGCGATTGTGGAATTGCTGCGCCGCGTTGCCAGTGTCGAGATACCGAATCTCTGACACCGTTTGCACCGGAATGCTGAACAGTGAGTTCATCGGCACCAGCTGTCCGCCATTCACCGACACCGAGAGCGGATGCAGTGTCGCTGCGGCGCCGGCCGTCTTGTCGATCAGGTAGGCGGGGCGCAAACGCTGAATCGCGAGATACACCGTGGTGCCAAGCAGCGACGCTTCGGCCATCTCGTCGCGCCTAATGACGTTGTAGGTGCGCGACGCTTTCACGGAATCAGCTGGACTCATCACCGCACCGGCGGTGGGCGCCGAACGACACGCGACGCTCAGTGCCGACACGACAACCCACGCGACGGCCAGGAGCCGTTTGCTCATGACGCTTCTTCGTCGAACCAGCGTTTCGGCGCGAACCGCAGCAGCAGCGCCACACCAAGAATCACAATGCCGCCGAAGCGTACCTGCGGCAAATCATATCGCTGGCCGTATCCCCACACGGCGATGCCGGCCAGCGTGACGATGATGCGCGCCCACAGATATCGAGTCACTCGGGCCTCGGCTTGTGCTTTGTGAACCGGCGCACAGCTGCCTTGAAATCTTCCGTGGCGCGGGCCTCGACATTCGTGACCACACCGGCAGCGATTCCATCCTCGAACGACAACGCGTCCATTTTATAGAACAGCCACTTCGTCAGCGCAAGCGAGGTAGCCGGCGACAGGCTGATCTGTTCGAGCGTCGCGTTGATATCGTCGTCGAAGGTGGCGGCAGGCACTACCCTGCTCGCGAGCCCGATGCGATCCGCCTCTTCGGCGCTGATGATTCTCCCGGTGAGCACGAGGTCGGCCGCATGCTTTTCACCGACTGCGCGACGCAGCATCGTCATCTCCATTGCGGAGACGAAACCGAGTCGTACTTCAGGATATCCGAATTCGGCGTCCTCGTGTGCCAGTACGACGTCACACGCGGTGGCGAGGCCGGCGCCGCTGCCGAGCGCGCGCCCGCGCACTGTGCAGACGACGGGCTTCATGAGTGCGCGGATGGCCAGCAGCACGCGCCCGGTTGCCTCGGCGTCGGCGCGATGTTCGTCACTACCCGACTCGAGCGACTGCTCCAGCATCTCGAGATCAGCGCCGACGCAGAAGTCGTCGCCCTCGGCGCCGAGGTGGATGACGCGACAGTGTGGGTCCGATTCGAATTGCGCGAGGGACGCGAAGAGGTCGTCGGCCATTTGCCGATCGATGACGTTCTTTCTCTCCGGTCGCGCGAGGATGATCCGGCCGACCGCGCCATCTCGCAGCAGCCGGACGCGACTCATTGTGCTGGTGCCGACGGAAGTTCGAGTGCGCGTGCGCGATCGTCCGGGACATCGAGCACCATGCGCAGCATTGCGGTGGAGAATACCTTGCCCTGCGCGTCGGTCTTGAGTGAGAGGGTGCCGCCGCCATCGAGTGCGCCGTGCAGCAGGAAATTCAGCGCGTGGAGGTTTGGCAACTCGAAGCGCTCGACGTCGCCCGTGATGATGCCGTCGAAATGCTGGCGCACGCGATCGAGCGTGAGCTCCTCCGCGATGAACGAATACCACTCCGGCTTGAGTGCGATGACGCCGACGTTTGCGGTGTCGCCCTTATCGCCCGAACGAGCGTGCGCGAGGTCCAACAGACGCACTTTCATGAGAGCACCTCGACGTGCGTTTGGACGACGTTCTTATCAACCAACGCGGGCCAATAGGCCACGATCTCCTCGACTTTCGGGCGTCCACCAGCGAAGCCAGTTACACTGGGAGGCCCGTTGAGCACGAGCGGCGCGATCTCGCGCGTAAAGCGCTCGACCGTCTTGCGATCAGGCGACCGAACGCCGATGCGTAATTGTACTTCCTGCGCCTCGCCGCTCTGGACAGCGAGCGGTCCGTGCGTTGACGAC
Source organism: bacterium (assembly GCA_039934235.1). Taxonomy (GTDB): domain Bacteria; phylum Gemmatimonadota; class Gemmatimonadetes; order Gemmatimonadales; family Gemmatimonadaceae; genus AG11. The sequence continues at coordinate 2,564 of JBDTMO010000724.1, forward strand.
ACGCCGACGAACTCGGTGAGCAATGCGTCGAACTGCAAGCCCATGTTATCGAGTCGTTCACGCAGCACGCGGTCGGCGAGCTGCGCCTTCTCGAGTGCGTCCGGCCACGCGTACACGAGTGTACCGACGGCCTTGAATCCTGCGCGATAGGCAATGGACACCTTGAGTTTGTCCGTGGCGGGGCGGCCCTTGATACCGAAGACCCGTACGCGGTTCTCGCCGTCCTCGGCGAGATGGATCGTGGTGAAATCGGCGACGACGTCCGGCGTGATGTAGCTGTTCGGATCGCCCATTTCGTAGACGCACTGCTCGGTTACGGAAGGCACGTTGATGCGACCGCCCGTGTTTGGGTGCTTCACGACGGTGAACGTGCCGTCCGCCTTTGCTTCGACAATCGGATAGCCGATGTTCGCGAGGTCAGGGATGTTACGCCAATCGTAAAGGCAGTTTCCGCCGGAGCACTGCGCGCCACACTCGATGATGTGCCCGGCAATGATGCCAGCCGCGAGCTTGTCCCAGTCCTCTGCGCCCCATCCA
>JBDTMO010000725.1:0-3099 GCA_039934235.1 bacterium
TGGGGCATGACGCCGAAGAAGACGCGCTTGTTGTCATCGCTCCACGTGATGGGCGCGCGATCGCTCACGACCCATCCGCGCGGAAAGCCTTTTGCGCGATACGGATCGAGCGTCGTGGCCGCGGACTCCATGTCGCCGTGCGCTTTGCGAACATCCGTGAACACGATGAGCATGTTGTCGCGCTCGCGCATCTTGTCCGCCTCTCGGCCCTTGAGCACCGCGATGCTCGAGCCATCCTCGTTCCACGTAAGGCGATTGTAGTTGCGTGCATCGTTGTCCAGCACCTCAGTGCGCCCGGCCAGCACGTCCACGAGAAAGACTCCGTTGCCGTCGCGTATTGCCGCGTCCACGGTGTACGCGAGCAGGTCGCCCTTCTTGTTGAACGCAATGTCGCCGACGCTGCCGAGTAGCTGGCTGCGTCCCGTTGCGAGATCGTGCAGGACGACGTCGGTGCCACGGGGTGCGTTCGGCGCTGGAGTGACAGCTGTCGTTGCTCCCGGCGCGCCACCAGCGCCTGCGCCACGACCACCAGCATCGGCAGCGCCCTGCGCGCGACGACGAAGGATCAAGTGGCTCGCGGTGGGTGAAAAGTTGGCGCTCTGCATGTCGGCCCATGCTTGCGTCTTGCCAGTGGCGAGTTCGCGAAGCTCGTACCGGCGGGGTGCTGCTGGCAGCGGGCTGGGAGCGCGGCCGTTCGCGCCACCGGGTCCAACCGCGCTCGAGTCGCCGCCGGGGCCAGGCGCGCCGCTACCCGCGGGCGCAGGCGCTGCGGGAATCGGCGTCGGCGCTACGGTCGGAGGGCCAGCTCCAGGCGCCGCCGCAGTCGGTGCTCCACCACGTCCGCGACCACCCCGCGCTGCGGCGCTCGAATCGATCTGATAGACCACCCAACGTGAGTCCGACGAGAACGATGCGCTCGTCGCGTTTGGAATTTGCACGTCCTGATTGGTGTCCAGCCGCAGGATGTGCAGCACAGGTCGCGCGTCGGCGACCGCGACGTTTGTATAGCGAAGCGTGTAGGCCACCCACCGGCCGTCGCCCGAGATTTGCGCGCCGTCGATGCTGCGCCAGCGCGCGTAGTCGTTTACGGAGAGCACCTTCTTCGCTGCCGCACCTGCCGGTACGGTTGATTGGGCATGCGCCGAAACACCAGCGAGCACGAATGACAGCGCGAGTGCTCGCAGGCCAATCGCGACACGTGGTCGACGCAGTTTACCGAAGCTGGACACAGACAGTTCCTCAGGCGAGTGAGCGGACATCGACAATCTGCGAACGCGCGAGGCAGCAACAGCGCTGACGCAATGACCGCATCGGCGGAAAGCCGTGCGGCGAACGATCACTGTGATAGCACAATTTTCCGTCCTCAGCAAAGCGAAGGACCTGCTCCATGAACGAAGCAGGTCCTCGGGAGGGGTCCGACGTTCGGGTCCGCGCTAGTTCACACCAACTCGTCCCTTTGCCGCGTGACGGAGGAGCACCGAATCGTAGCCAATGCCGTCCTTGAACACGGTGACGACGTTGTAGATATCAGCCGGCGTGGCGACCGGATTGCCACGAACCACCATGAGGTCCGCAACCTTGCCCGCGACGACGGAGCCAACCCGCTTGTCAACACCAAGGATGCGCGCCCCATTGAGCGTCATCACTTGAATCGCCTGCTCGGCCGTGAATTGCGCGTCCACGAGAAGCTCGAAGTTCCGAAGATTGCCGAATCCGGGCAGGAAGCCAGTGCCCCACGGATCGCATCCCGCGCCGAGCAGTCCGCCGGCTGCCACGAAGGCGCGATCCCACGCCTTCATTTTCTGCAACAGACGCGGCGACAGGACGAAGCCGCCCTTTGCGAGATCGGCGTGGTTTGCTTCGACTTCCTTGCGTGTTTCAGGATCGAGCATCTCGAGCGCGCCCTGATCGAGCGGATGCTCGGGCATGAACGTCTCGTACACGCCCAGCGTGGACACCGACGCGACTTTTGCCGCCACCATGGCGCGGATGCTCGCCTGAACGGGAGCACTGTTGACGTCCACGTCCGCCTGAACTTTCATGTTGTCGGCCGGACATTCATCGGGTTTCTTGCCTGGCACGTAGTCGCTGTTCGTGATGAACCCGTGCTGCAGGAGATCGATACCGAGGGCGGATGCCTCCGTGAATGTGACAGAGCAGAGATGGCCCGTTACGCGGAGTCCGCGCGCGTGCGCCTCCTCGATTGCGGCGCGGAGCACCTCGCGGCTTTCGTCGCCGAGGAACTTGAACCACGTCGCGCCCTCGCTGGCCCAGTACGCGATGACGCGCCGCACTTCTTCCGGCGTGTTCATGTTGCGTGAAATGGTGTTACGGGGCGACCCTCCGTCGAGGTATGGACCGGTGATGAGAAAGCGCGGACCGGGAAGCACGCCCGCGTCTACTGCCTTCTTCATATTCAACTCTTGATACGGCAGCATGCTACCGGCCGTCATTGCCGTGGTGATGCCATAGGCGAGATAGAGGTACGGTCCGCTCACACTCATCTGCGTGGTGCGTCGCACGCCGGAGAAATAGGTGTGCTCATGCAGTCCGACCTGGCCGGGCATCACAGTGTGATTCGACAGATCCACGACCATCGCGCCGGCAGGGATCGTGGTGGTCGCCGATGGCCCCACGGCGTCGATCATGCTGTCGCGCAGGATGATGGTTTGGTCTGGTCGCGCTGGCGCACCAGTCCCGTCGACGAGCCGCACGTGCGTCAGCGCCACGACGGGTGCGTTCACGGTCACGAATCGTGACACGCGAGGCGTGAGCGGCCGCTGAGCCACAACTGGCGCTGCTGCCATGAGGCAGCCGGCCGCGGCAATCGCGCTGCGCCATCGACGTGCTGACCTGGTCATCGGTGCGTTGCGCTCATGCCGGATTGACGCCAGGGACATAGGTATCAACGAATGCATTTCAGAAATTGGGAGTATGGAAAGCGTTCGGGTAACGCTGCGTTGACGGGACCACGGAGGTGTGCGTGAACGTCACAATGACTCTGAGGTCGCGTCGTCATCCCAGCCAAGCATTCACCGCAAACATTCACCGTAAAACAGTCACGGCAAAGCATTCACCGCAAAGCAGTCACCGCAAAGC
>JBDTMO010000726.1:0-3099 GCA_039934235.1 bacterium
CGTCATGCATTCCGTCATGCGAGATGGTGCCTGGCAGCCTGCCGAGGCGGTGAGTTTCTCCAGCGACTCGTCGTTCGACCTCGATCCCGCGTTGAGTCCTGATGGGCTGCGTCTCTATTTCGTTTCTACCAGACCGAGACCATCACAACCATCGACGAACGCGTCGACGCCACGCGACATGGATATCTGGTATGCCGATCGCGTTGGTGATCAATGGGGCGCGCCACACTGGATCAGCGCATTGAGCTCCGATGGCAAGGAGGGGTCGCCGACGATCGATCGCGACGGAACGTTGTGCTTCTTCTCCGACCGCGGAGCAACCACAGGGAACAACGCGATCTACTGCGCGTCGCGCCGCGACACGGGGTGGTCAGCCCCGAATCGGCTGAACGCAAACGTGAACGCCGGTCCGTCGGATACCAGTCCATTCCTTTCGCGCGATGGTAAGACGCTCTTGTTCTATTCCACCAGGGCCGGCGGAATGGGTAAGGCGGACCTGTATCTCAGTGTTAAGCGTGATGGGGAATGGCAACCCGCATCGAATCTGGGATCTGTCGTGAACACCGCAGAGTTCGAGTACAACCCGGCAGTGTCCCCCGACGGCCGCTCTTTCTTTTATGGCCAGGCCGGCGATGTTCGCGTAGTACCGGTCGCCGAGTTGGACGCGCGTGTCATCACGCCCGCGATGTTCAAGTAAGAGGTCTCGCGGGATACGCAGCAGGCGATGATCGGGACGACGCGCGAGCTTTCGCGCCGGCCTGCGTTGAAACGGTGACGCATCTCGTGCCGAGCGCAGCGACATTGCCGCATGTCCACTTGCTCACTCGGCGCCGAGGGCCCTATTGTATGGGTATGTCACAGCTCGCACAGTATTGGACCGTGGACGACGTCCACGCGTTGCCCGACGATGGCAATCGGTACGAGGTCATCGACGGCGAGTTGCTTGTGACGCCGTCGCCCCGATGGCGCCATCAGGAAGCAGTGCTCGAATTGGCTACGCTACTCCGTCAGTACCTGAAGCGGGAACAGTTGGGTCTCGCACTCATCGCACCGGCTGACGTCATCTTCTCGCGGACGCGGCTGGTCCAGCCCGATGTGTTCGTCGCCCCGCTAGTGAATGGCCGCAGACCTGAACAATTCTCAGACGTCGGGAGATTGCTCCTCGCTGTAGAGGTTTTGTCACCCAGCACAGCGCGCGCGGATCGCGTGAAAAAACGATCGCTGTTCCGCGATGAGGGTGTCCCGGAATACTGGATCGTGGACTGTGACGCTCGGACGTTTGAGCGATCGACGCCAATCGATGCGCGCCCCGAAGTGCTCGTCGATGAGGTGATCTGGCACCCCGAAGGCGCGTCGGTGCCCCTCGTCATCGACCTTCGCGCGTATTTCGAGGCCGTGCTCGACAGCTAGTCCGTCGACGGTATGGCATCGACCTGCGGTTTCGACAACTCCGCGTCGAGCCGAGCGGAGCAGATAAGATGACTTGACCATTTTGTCTCGCGGCGTTATCAAACGACGGCACTGCGCGGAAGCACGTCCAGCTTTGCTCGTACCTTCACGCCGGCCGACTCCCGAGACAGGGCACATCATGATTCCGGCTCGACAGCTCTCCGCCATTTGCATCGCGAGACTCGCCGCCATCGCGATCGTTCTTTCGAGTTCCTCCGCGGCCGGGCAACAGCCAGCTCCCACGGACGCGAAGCCCTGGACCGCACAAGACGACCACAAGAACATGATGGAGCAACTCGGCATCAGGGCGCTGCGCCCAGGGCCGAGTGGCAATGAGGCCGACGCGAATCACGCCAACTACGACGAGACGACGGCCAACCCGTTCCCCAGGCTTCCCGACGTTCTCACGCTGAAAAACGGGAAGAAAGTCACGACTGCCCGGCTCTGGTCGCAGCGTCGCACGGAGATCATCGAGGACTTCGATCGCGAAGTGCTCGGCCGCATTCCAAAGAACGTCCCCAAGGTCAGCTGGACCGTTGCCGCGACTGACACGGGCACGGTGGCTGGGCGCCGAGTGGTGGGGAAGCAGCTTGTCGGTCACGTCGACAATGCAGCGTTTCCCGCGATCACGGTCGATATCGCGATGACGCTCGTACTCCCAGAGGGCGCGACGAATGCTCCGGTCATGATCCTGTTCGGGGGCCGCCCGCTCGCGCAGGCACTGGGGCGTCCCGCGCCGCCGCCGTCACCGGGCGCTCGCGTGTTTTCGTTTCCTCCTCCAGCACCCGGGAGCGACGCGCCGAATACCGAGCAACTCATTGTCGACGGATGGGGCTTCGCGTTCGTGAACCCCGGCAGCATTCAGGCCGACAACGGCGCAGGCCTGACGAAGGGCATCATCGGTCTCGTCAACAAGGGCGAACCCCGGAAGCCAGATGATTGGGGCGCGCTGCGGGCGTGGGGATGGGGTGCGAGCCGAGCGCTCGATTATCTGGAGTCCGAAAAGGCGGTGAATGCGAAGCACGTCGGAATCGAGGGCGTTTCTCGTTACGGGAAGGCCGCACTGGTGACGATGGCGTTCGACCAACGCTTTGCCGTGGTTCTCATTGGCTCATCCGGCGAGGGCGGCGCGAAGTTGCATCGGCGCAACTGGGGAGAAGCGGTGGAGAGCCTTACCGGCTCGGGTGAGTATCACTGGATGGCCGGCAATTTCCTCAAGTACGGTGCGTCTGATGCGACATTCGGCAGCAAGAATGCCGGCGACCTTCCGGTTGACGCGCACGAGTTGTTGGCGCTCTGCGCTCCCCGATTGACGTTCGTCAGCTATGGCGTCCCCGAAAAGGGTGACGCAAAGTGGCTCGACCATCAGGGCAGCTTCATGGCGGCCATTGCGTCGCAACCGGTTTTCCGGTTGCTCGGTGCGAAGGACCTGGGCCGATCGGACGACTACATGAGCGAGAAGATGCCCGCGGTGAACGTCAGCCTGCTCGATGGACAGCTTGCCTGGCGGCAGCACGAGGGCGGACACACTGATGGCCCGAACTGGAAATACTTCCTCGCGTGGGCGGATCGCAATTTCAAGCGGTCGTACACGCCGTCGCCGCCGGTTCCCGCCGCACCCGCGGGCGCGACGCAAACCGTCACAGTGTC
>JBDTMO010000727.1:0-3095 GCA_039934235.1 bacterium
CCTTCCGCCTCGGCGAGTTGCATGTCGACGTCGCTTGCGCGGACGGACGCGAGGAGCGCGTCGGACTTTGTTACTACACCTTGGCGTACCATCGACTCGGCTTGCGCGACGTGCGCATGCGCGGCGCGCGCGGCGGCCTCGAGCGTTGCCATGTGCTCGGCCGCGAGTGCGGTGCCAAAGTAGGCGCGCACGGCGTCGACGCGCGTCGACAGTCGCGTCCATTCCTCAGCCGCTCGGCTCGCACTCGCTGCGTGCGCCGCGGCGCCGCGACCAGTCCACGCATCGGCATTGAGCAGCGGTTGTTCGATTACGATGCCGCCCTGATAGTTGCCGACCGCGCTCGGATGGTTGAGCTGCTGGGGATCAAAGCTCGCTTGCGTCACCGTTCGTTGACGCAGCGTTGATCCGAAGACGCCGATGGGGTCGGTGGTGCGCACATACCCTGCGTCGAACCGCACGCTGGGTAGAATTCCCTTCAATGGTGCAAGCGTCCCCGCGCGCGTGGTCTGCGACGTACCGGCGGCGATACGGTTCGCGTAGGCCGCGCGATCCGCGGTGTGCAGGGCGTCGCGGAGCGTGAGTTGGGCGGAGGCAGGTGCGGCGCCGAAGGTGGCGAGTCCGACGGTCGCCATTGCGGCGACGCTGCGCGTGATCAAGGAAGTAGGCATATTTATCTACTGTATCGTTATATAGTAGTGTTACGAGTATGGATGTCGAGGTTCGGCGGCACCAGCGTCATCAACGGCGAACGTCACCTGGCCCACAGGGCGGCACGTGACACTTGCCTTTAATACTACTAGTTAGTAATATAGTAGAGTAGCGTGATGGCGCAATCCCACTGCTTCGGGCGGCCATTCCACGATCCCATTCAATCACTGCATCTCTTGCAGTGATATTCCTGATCCCATGAGGACTGCATGAGCCGAGCCAAACTTACGCCCGACCTGCTCGTCATGATCGCCGACCGGTTCAAGGTACTGGCCGAGCCAGCACGCTTGGACATCCTGAATACGCTGCGGGGGGGCGAGCAAACCGTTACACAAATCGTCGACGCAACCGGCCTCGGGCAGGGCAATGTCTCCAAGCACCTGCAACACCTTTATTCGCACGGATTCGTTGCGCGCCGAAAGGAAGGACTCTACGTGGTCTATTCCCTCGCCGATACGTCGGTGTTCCGCCTCTGCGACATCATGTGCGATCGCCTGACGGCGGACGCGACGAGGCGTCGCCGAATCGTCGCGTCCTGAGTCGCGCTGCGACTACCGGAACAGCAGGGGAACAAACTCGTTCAAGTACGCGCGCCAGTTGGGCCAGGTGTGTCCTCCATCTGTCTCCTTGTAGCTGTGCCGGATCTTGCGCTCGTCCAACAACGCCAGCGCCGCCTTCGTACTCGGCAACACGAAGTCGTCCTTGCCCGTGGCGAACCAGAACAGGCGGATTTTGCTGTTGATTTTCGGATCCGACAGCACCTTCTCGTTGTTCTTTGCAAAGGTCGCCGCACCGTCCTGACCGAACCACCCAGAGCTGAACACGCCCAGTTGACTGAACCTGTCGAGGTTGGTCAGGCCGACGTTGAGCGTCTGCTGCCCACCCATCGACAGGCCGGCAATGGCCCTCTGTTCGCGTCCCGGCAACGTTCGGAAGTTCTGCTCGACATAGGGCGCGACGTCGCCTAAGAGGTCGCGTGCGAACGGATCGGAAGCCGCAGAACCACCCGCGCCCGGCAGCGTGTGTCCGGCGGGCATCACGACGATCATCGGCTTCGCCTTTCCCGCGGCAATCAGGTTATCGAGGATGAAGTTCGCGCGGCCCGCCATCAGCCACGACTGATCATTGTCTCCCGCGCCATGCAGCAGGTACAACACGGGATAGCGCTGGTTACTCGTCGCGTAACCAGGTGGCGTATACACGTGCATCCGTCGTGCGACGCCGAGTGCCTTTGACTGGTAGTGCACCGCCGCCACCTGTCCGTGCGGAACCGCCCGCTCGGCAAAGAATTCGGATGCAGCACCGGGCACTTCGAGCAGGCTGCGCACGGTGCTCATGTTGACGCGCGGACGATTATTGTGCGGGTCGGCGACGGGGACGCCGTCCACATCGTACCAGTAGATATAGAGTTCGGCGGGCACTTGAGCGGTAAGACGCCAGACGCCAGAGTCTCCCTTCGCGAGCGCCTGGTTCGCGAACGGCGCCGGCCCCTCACTTCGCAACGAGACCTCAGTGGCCTTCGGCGCGTAAAGCTGGAAGGTGACCCGGCCATCGGTGCCGATGACCGGCGAGGTCAGCGTGTCCTGCACGCGTCGTGGGCGCGCCCCGGGCGCCTGCGCGCCCACGGTAGCGCCTGCCATTGTGATCAGCATTGCGACACGTGCGGCTTCGCGCAGAAACTCTCGCATCGTCATGATGGTGCCCTCCGTTCGATTGGTGTGGAAATGACAGTATCGCGCGTGTGACGGACCACGCCTAGTCGGATGAACCGGGTAGTGCGGCGATCGCGCGTGCAGTGAGCTCGTCCGTGATCAGCGTTCCAACGAGCCGCGTGCGCATCGCCGCCTCGATCACAGGTGCCATCTTCGGGCCATGCACGAGCGCGACGACGCGTCGTACGCGGCGGAGTTGGTCGATGGTGATCCCCACCACGTGACCATCCGCAACAGCGCCGAGCATTCGTCCTCGGCGGTCGAAATGCTGGAGCGCGATGTGACCCGTTGGGATTGGCTGCTCGCGCGAAAGGGCAACGTGCGGCGCGGGTGGTTCAATCTCAGTGTATAGCGTATCGAGCGCATTCATGGTGCGGAGCGCGTCGCCGATCTGAGGATCGGCCGCGAGGCTCTGCCTCGCTTGCGCGCTATCGACGACGGAGGGCGCCAGCAGGACAACCGCTGATCCATCGATGCGTCGTGCGAGATCGAGCACGAGGTCCATCAACGTGCGGTGTGAAGATGGAGCGTGCCCCCAACCAACACACTGCACGACGCGCACGCCGGAGTCGACCGCCTTTACGACGGCGTCGACCATGGACGCGAGCAGCTCCACTCCCACGAGTCCCACGGTTTGGCCCGCTCTCATCGAGCGTGCGAGATCGGCCGCGGCGG
>JBDTMO010000728.1:0-3090 GCA_039934235.1 bacterium
TGGGGTTGTTCTGTCGATGGCTGTGGCGGCACGATGAATCGCACGCCGGAGGTCATCGACGCCTGGTTCGACTCCGGGTCCATGCCGTTCGCGCAGTGGCACTACCCGTTTGAGAATCACGACAAGGTCGGAGGCCAGTTTCCCGGCGATTTCATTGCCGAGGGTCAGGACCAGACGCGCGGATGGTTTTATTCGCTGCTCGCGATCGCGACCGGGCTCGGTGACGCGTTGCCGAACAATGCCAACGGAAGTGCGGCGCCATATCGCGCCGTGATGGTGAACGGCATCGTCACAGATGCCGAAGGGAAGAAGATGTCGAAGAGCCGCGGCAACATCGTGGAGCCCTTTGGCGTGATCGAGCGGCACGGTGTGGACGCAGTGCGCTTGTTCCTGGTCAGCAGCAGCAAAGTCTGGGAGGAGCGCCGCTTTGACGAGGCGGTGATCCGTCAGGGCGCCGGCCGCTTCTTGCGGACGCTGAAGAACATCTACAGCGGCATGTTCGCCAACTATGCGAACTTCGGTTGGTCACCATCCGCGTCCGATCCGGCGGCGGCGGAGCGGCCGGTGATGGATCGCTGGATCCTGTCGCGGCTCGCGACGGTGGAGCGCCGCGCGGACGAACTGTTGAACGAGTACGATCCGTTTGCCGCGTCGCGCGTGGTGATGGATTTCGTGGATGAGGATCTCGCCAACTGGTATGTACGGCAATCACGCCCGCGTTTCTGGGCGGCGAACAACGTCTTTACGGACGACAACAACGCGGCCTTCGCGACCCTGCACGAAGTGCTCATTGTGGTGTGCCGGTTGCTGGCGCCCTTCGCTCCCTTCGTGACCGACCAGCTGCATCGCGAGCTGGTGGGCACGTCGGTTCACCTTGCTCCGTATGTACGAGCGCGGGCACAAAAGCCCGACATTGCGCTGGAAACGCTGATGTCGAGCGTACGCACGCTGGCGACGCTTGGTCGCGCCGCGCGTGAGCAGGCGAAGATCAATGTGCGCCAGCCGCTGTCGCGCATGGTGTGCGTGGCACCAACGGTGAATGAGGATGCGTTGCGCGCCCTGCTGCCAGTGCTCGCCACGGAGCTGAACATCAAAGTCATCGAACTCGCGACGACGGGCGATGCGCTGGTGACGCTCGAGGCAAAACCCAACTTCCGGGCGCTCGGAAAGAAATTTGGCAAGAAGACGCCGCTCGCTGCCGATGCTGTAACGGCGTTCACGAGCGGTCATCTCCGCGCGTTCGAGCTTGGCGCCGAGTTGCTGGTCACGGTTGACGGAGAGACGCACGGGCTCGATGCGGAGGACGTCACCATCGTGCGTCGCGCTTCGGGGGACTTGATCGTCCAGGAAGAGCGCGGATTCTTCGCGGCGATCGATCCGGCACTCACGCCGGCGCTCGAGCGGGAAGGGCTGGCACGTGAAGTAATCAGCAGGGTACAGCGTATGCGAAAGGAAGCAGGCCTTTCGGTGAACCACCGGATTCGACTGTGGATTGGTGGTGATACCGTTGTGGTCGAGGCGGCGAGAGAACATGGCGACTGGATCGCCGACGAAGTACTCGCTACCGGGATGGCGTTTGGCGATGAAGGGCACCTCAGTGAGAACATGCTGGCGAGGCAGACCGTGGATCTCGATGGGATCCGCGCAGACCTTGCCCTAACCAGGGACGAGTAGCAATGGCCACGTCACAGAGCGCGACTGCGAAGGCGGCAAAGCTGAAGCCAATGCCCAAGAAGCAGCTCCAGCACTTCGAGAAGCGATTGATGGAAGAGCGGAAGCGTGTGCTCAAGGAGTTGGGGCACTACGACGAGGCGTTCGGCTCGACGTCCCAGGAGTCTGACGGCGACCTGAGCAGCTATTCGTTCCACATGGCGGATCAGGGCACGGACGCCATGGAGCGCGAAAAGGCGTTCCTGTTCGCAAGCCAGGAAGGGCGCTTCCTCTGGCACATCGACGAGGCGCTGCGTCGCTTGTATCGTTCACCAGAGTCGTTTGGCAAGTGTCACAACTGTGGGCAGGAGATCGCGTTCGAACGCCTGGACGCGCTTCCCCATGCCCGGTTCTGCATTCAGTGCAAGCAGCGCGAGGAAGATGCAAAGTCGAAGTAACAGCACGAATTTCTGGCCGGTTCTTGCCTTCGTCACCGCGCTCGACGTGGCGACGAAGGGGTTTGCCGAGCGCCTACTCGCGCCCCAGCGCATTCCGCACGATGTGTTCGGAAGCTGGGTGCGGTTGACGCTGGTTTACAATCCTGGCGCGGCGTTTGGGCTCAACCTTGGCGCCCAATCGCGATGGATATTCACGGCGTTGACGCTGATTGCGCTCGTGATTCTTGGCCGATTGTATCTGTCCACCGCGCGTGGCGACACGCCGCGAACCCTCGCGCTCGCGCTGGTGTGTGCGGGCGCGCTGGGCAACCTGCTTGACCGGCTTCGCTCGCCGATGGGCGTGGTGGATTTTCTGGATGTCGGGGTGGGTGATGCCCGCTGGCCGACCTTCAATGTCGCCGACATGGCGGTGAGCATTGGCGCGGTGCTGCTGGCGTGGGTGTTGTGGCAGGAGGATCGTGCGGCCGTGTTGCAGGAGTCCGAAGCTCGGGTGTTGACGCCAGTCGGCGCGACGTCGGCTGTGGACGGGGGCGATCTCGTCTGACCACACCAATTGCTCCGACCCGTTCGAGCGCGCGTGTTTTCTGGGGCACCGCCGGGTGCATTGTCGCCCTGGATCTCGTGTCGAAGCTGCTGGCGGAGCGGTTCCTCGCGCCCCGCTACGTGCCGCATCGCATCATCGGCGACGCAGTGCGCTTTACCCTCGCGTACAATCCGGGCGCCGCGTTCAGCATGTCGCTTGGAGTGTATTCGCGCGTAATTTTCGGCGGATTTGCGCTCGTCGCGCTCTTCGTGCTCTGGCGGCTGTATCGCATGACGAGCAGTGGCGCACGCGAGGGTGATCTGATGCGTATTGTCGCCCTCGGCCTGGCGTGGGGGGGCGCGGCGGGCAACCTGATCGATCGTTTTCGGTCGCCGCTTGGCGTGGTGGACTTCATCGACATCGGATACGGCGCGGTCCGTTTCTGGACGTTCAACGTTG
>JBDTMO010000729.1:0-3083 GCA_039934235.1 bacterium
CGCGCTCGACTCGCTCGGCGGTCTGTTCGCCGGTCTCGACGGCGACCCAGCTGCTGAAGGTCAGGAGCGCAGAGAGTGCTGCGGCGATACCCCAGGCGCGGAGCGGCGTCGCCCCGCGACGGATCGCCCACAGGGCGCCCACGGCAAACGGGAGCAGCAGAAGCGTGAGGGCGATGGGTAGGTGCACCACCGCTGGGTGGAGCGGTTCGGGCAGGAAGGATGCAAGCATGGGGGCTCCCGGATTGTGCAACATGCGGCGGGTCGGACCGCGCGTATCGCGGTCGTCGTCCGTCGTCGACTGTATGGTGGGTGGGCGAAACCCTCCGCACGATCCGGCAGATGTCCTGATTGCGGCTGGCAGTTGTCCCTCCGACATTTGCCGGAGTACCGCCGTAGCGACGGCACCACACCTCTCCTCGCTTTGAGGTCCCTCGTCGAACCACCGCGCGCCACGCCCGTCTCGTCCGCTTCGCAAGCAGCCTCCCCGGCCACGGATCCGGCACCGTTCGTTGACGCGGCTGACGAGCTGGTCGCCGTAGACGACACGAACCGACGGCTCGTGCCGCTGCTTGCCGTGGTGCTCGGCCTCGTGGTGCTCGGCGGCACCGTCGACCTTGTGCTCGATCGCCCAACGAACTGGCGCTCGCTCCACGTCGCCTTCGAGCTCGGCATCATCCTCCTGAGCCTCACCTTTGCCGGGCTGCTATGGCGCGGCTGGTGGCGCACCGCGCGCGCGTTGAGGCACACGCGGCAGGCGCTGGCGTCAACGCGTCGCTCGCTCGCCGAGCGACAGGCGGAGCATGAGGCGTGGCGGCGGCGGGCGGAGGTGGAGCGCGCCGGCTTCGGACGCGCCGTCGACGCGCAGTTCGCGAAGTGGGGCCTCACCCCGACCGAGCGCGAGGTGGCCTTCCTCCTTCTCCAAGGCCACGGACACAAGCAGATCGCGGCGCGTACGGGGCGAGGCGAACGAACAGTACGGCAGCACGCCGTGGCAGTCTATCAGAAGTCCGGCATCGACGGGCGCGCGGAACTCGCCGCGTTCTTCCTCCAAGACCTGTTTCCTACTTCCGACGCGCCGCGCGAAGAGGGGTGAGCGAGCGGGGGCGTCAGCTCGCGACCAGCCTTCCGCCAGGAGGCGCGAACGTCGGTGTGAAGTGACGCAGCACCTCGGGTGAGTCGCACATTCGCACGCCGCGGATGTGTGGCGTGAGGGAGTTCACGTACAGCAGCACTTCGGCCACGTAATCCACGTGGCTCTGCGTGTACACGCGCCGGGAAAGGCCGGCCGCACAAGGACGATTCTCCACGCTCAACGCCTCACGTTGGCGATTATCGCGCTGGCTCTGCTGGTCATGGGTATCATGGCCTCGCCACTGCAATAGCAACGTCGAACAGTCTTGCATAACCACGGTGCTCGGTGACGCTGTAAAGCATGTCGGCCCGCCAGTCGGAATCACTTTCGGTGCGCCAGAAACGGGCACGCTCGGCTGTTTCACCGGCTCGTGGGCCGCCCGCCATAGCGACGAAGCGGACGACTGGGTTCGCCGATTATCCCGCAGCGCTCGCTCGATTGACCTGTCCGCCTTTGCCTAACTGACTACCACGTCATGCGGCGGCATATTGCCTTTGAGCAAGCGGGTAGCGGATATCATCCCGACTGCTTACGCCACAATCGCGGGACGCTGGGACTGTGACGACTCGAGGGAGGTTTCGACCCGACGAGACCATTGCGAGGTCGCTGGCCGCAGTGGGGACTGACGAAGGTCAGCACCGGACGACGAAACCGCTCGCCGACCGGCGAAGGAATGGGACGAGCGCCGCTTGAACATGGCGTCGAATCACCGGCTCGTTCCGCCGGCGGGTTAGGGGCTCTTGGCGCGCTTTCGCGACAGGAGCCCCTCTCTCGTCATCGGCAAGCATGTCGATTCTCCGAAGCAGAATCACGCACCCGCGTTGCAGCGAGGGAGGGCGTAGCGCTTTGCCCTACATACTTCCTCGCGAGGCGACCACAATCTGGCGTCGAGAGCGTGAGACGTCCGCGCGGCCAGCCACTGAGGAGCCCGCGGGATTGCGCATGCAGGATCTGTTGGGACAGTCTCGAGGGATGGACCATGTCGGACATGAGATCGGTGCGAACGCCAGGCGGGCAGATACCTACGGTCGCGGAGCCGGGGACTTTGGGCTTCTCCCTCTCCACTCGGCTGTACGACAATTATGAGCAGATTGTCGACTTCAAGCTCTCTGGCGTGGCAGTCCTTGGACTGGATGAGTGTCCGCCGACCTGTCACGGGTGGGGACCGTCGCCTGCGCACCTGATCGGTGCGGCGCTGGGCGCGTGCCTCGCTGGACGCCTTCTGTCGCGGCTCCGTGAGCGGGGCGTCGACGTGCGCGACATGCGGACGGACGTCAGGGGCACATTCGCGAGCGACTCGGGTGGAAGGCGGCGGATCGCCCGCATCGCCGTGCACCTCGTACCAATCATCCAGTCGCCGGCGGATGTCGCGATGCCCAAGGCGGACGCCCTGCTGCGCGAGAGCCTGGTCGCGAAGAGCATCGCCCCCGGGATCGACATCGAGCTGGCGATCTCACCCGAGGCACCTGCGGAGATCCGACGGACGGCGGGCGCAAGCGCCGTCGCCGCTTCCTCGGCATCGTCCGCGGCGCTCGCGCTCGCGTCTCCGTGCGTGAAGGGAGCCGCGGGAGTGCGCACCGCCCCGGAGCATCGCACACCGTCTGCGGACCAGATGCGGGAGACGATCGCTCGCACAGCCGCATCACATCCTCCTGGAGGAGTGTTACGATGACTCACACGACCATTTCACAGGCCGATTTCGCGCCGGCACCGGGCAGTGCCGTTACCGCCGGCCCGAGATCGAGCGTACGCTCGCGCGAGAGCAACTGGAGCTCGACCGCCGCGAGCGTGCATATCGTGGCGAGCGTGCGGCGGTGGAGGTTCGCGGGCACACAGTGATTCTCGTCGACGACGGCCTCGCGACTGGCGCGTCGATGACCGCAGCAGTGACCGCGCTCCGTCGACGCGATCCGCGGGCCATCGTCGTTGCCGCGCCCGTCGCATCGAGATG
>JBDTMO010000730.1:0-3077 GCA_039934235.1 bacterium
GCATTCATGTCCCACTGTGGCACCGCGCCCGTGCTGATGCATATCGGGTCTGGCATGTTTGGCGCGATCATCGTCTCGCCTGCGCAGCCGATGCCACCGGCCAAGGAATTCGTGCTCGTGCAGAGCGAGTTCTATCTCTCCGACGCGGCAGCCGGCGTGCGCGCGTTCGACTACGCGAAGATGTTATCCACGCTTCCAGATTTCGTGTGCTTCAATGGTCGGCCGAATCAGTACATGAAAGATCCGATTCGCGTAAAGTTGGGCGATCGCGTGCGGTTCTGGCTCGTGAACGCCGGTCCGACGCATCCATGCAGCTTTCACGTCGTGGGTGAGCAGTTCGACACTGTCTATCTCGGCGCACCTCCCGGCTCGCCCGTGCGTGGCGTGCAAACGTGGGGCGTGCCACCGGGCGGCGGCATGTGCTTCGAGCTCCAGTGTGACGTAGCCGGTGAGTTTCCATTCGTGAACCACGGCTTCGGTCATGGACAGAAGGGCACTATCGGCATTCTTGTCGTCGAGGCGTAAGGCGAACGTCGCCTAGAAGCGTTCCCCGCTCGCTTCGCGTGCATGGCTGCCCGTACCGCGGATGCGCGACCACATCGTCGCAAAAAATGTGAGAATGCCGGCGATCTGCAGAAGTCCAGCGACGATGATCAACCACCGCAGTGAACCGGCATCGCTGCGCGAATGCATTAGTTCGCCTATGACGCGAACAGCCGTCCCTGTCGCGAGCATCCAATAGGCACCCTCTGCGAGCAGCGGCCGATAGCGTGTGTCGCCCTTGGCTGGTCGCGGAAACATCCATAGGGCGACGCCGAGGATCATCATCATCACGAAGCCGACCAGAATCGCGTGCGTGTGCGCGCTGGTGACATACGGCGACGCCAAGCGACCCGTGAGTTCTCGCTGCACGAGCATCCATCCGCCGATTGCCAATCCGGCCACGAGAAAGAGTATCGCCGTCTTGAGGAAGCGGCGGACCAGCGACGTCATGCGATGGGAAGCGTGATCGCGTTCGCGCGCGTGGCTGTTTGTCGAGCGCGCGCTTGCGCCTTGCGCAGTGCGACAGGCCCGTCGACGGTGCGCCAGATCAGGTAGACGAAGATGTAAGCGCCGATCGCCGACAACATTCCGCCCGTTGCAAGTACGATGGTGCCTTCCCCCGCCCGCCAGACTCGCGTGACAAAGCCGCACACCATCAACGCGAGGCCCGCATTGCTGATCCACCAGTGCACCCCCGCCGCTCGGCGATTATGGAGGGGAAAGCCGGTGAATCGCGGAATGACGTGATACGCGACGCCAAAGATCATCATCGTGACGAAGCCGAGCATCACCATGTGCATGTGCGCCGGCAGGTATACCGTCCACAGGGGATGCGCCGCCATGGCGACTCCGAGCGTGACGCCGAGCGCCAGCCAGACGAGGCTGGCCTTGAGGAATGCGCGAACGAACCATTCCATCAGTGCCCGCCACAATTGCAGGACTTGGCGATTGGGAGGGTTTTCGTGGATGGTGTGGTTTCGCCGCGCTGGACGGACTCGAGCACGCTGATCAACGCGTCTGTGTCCACATGTGCGAGCGTGGCGGCTTCTCCGAGTGGTGTACGTCCACCGCAACAGGTGTCGATGTTGTACTGGTTCAGCACGGCAACGGCGGATGGCACCTTCCTGATGACTGCGTCAACGGTGCAGTCGGCGGTGATCGCGGCACTGGTGCAGTTGCGGCAGGAATCGCTCATGGGTTGCGCGTGGTTGGAAGGTCGTGAACGCAGTTTGGCATCGTATGAGGATGGATGTATTTCGGGGTGTGGGGTGTCCGGTGTTTTGCTGAAGGCGTGTCGGGGAATCCCTGCTGAGCGAGATCGCCATACCTGACTCGATCGCGGCATGCCGGCCGAGGTCGGCGTGCGAGACCAGCCCGGAAGAAGCAGGCCGTGCTGGAGGGGTCGTATTACCCGCCGTCACCCGTTGTTCGTTGTGCGTTTTCCAACCCGTCTTTCGTTAGCCGCTTTCCGTGAGCCGTTTTCCAGACGCGAAGATTGTGGAAGTCTTGCATGCTCGCATTATCGCAGACTTCCTTGCAACCACCGTTATCGATCGCGCTCGCAGTAAATCTTTCGCACGCACTTCACGGACAACGGATGACGGACGACGGACGACGGGTGGGAAATCGGAAAACGGACAACGGATGACGGATGGCGGGTGCCCGTAGAGCACGGTCGGGCAGTCGCGTCCACGTACTATATTCACCCAAAAGGTTGACTATCCTCACTGCCTGCCATATATTCAGCCACATGGTTGACTATCCCACGACACTCGATCTCGTATTCCACGCCCTTGGCGACGGAACCCGCCGCAGCATGCTCAAGCAATTGTCCGTTCGCGAGCGGACCGTGAGTGAGCTTGCCGAGCCGTACCAGATGTCGCTCGCGTCGGCGTCCAAGCACGTCAAGGCGCTCGAACGGGCGGGACTCGTAAAGCGGACGGTGCGCGGACGCACGCACTTCTGCCGACTCAACCCGCAGCCGCTGGCCAAGGCGGACGCGTGGCTGCGCGACTACGAGCGCTTGTGGGACATTCGCCTGGCACGACTGGAAGAAATGCTCCGCCACCCCGACAACGAGGGTGGCTGAGGATGACCAGGCGCCACTTCACTCCAACTCGCGAGACGTTCAATGTCCACTCAAACGGAAACCATGCCCTCGACAACTGACCGCATCGAAAAGGAGATCATCCTCGATGCGCCCCGCGCACGCGTGTGGCGCGCCCTCACGAATGTCCGCGAGTTCAATGAATGGTTTGGCGTGGCGCTCACGGCGCCGTTCGCGCCTGGCGCAAAGGTGAGCGGCCAGATCACGCACCCGGGTTACGAACACGTCACGATCACCGCGTGGGTGGAGACGATGGAGCCCGAGCGCCACTTCGCGTACCGCTGGCACCCGGACGCACTCGACCCGAACGTCGACTACTCAGCGGAACCGACCACGCTCGTCACCTTCATTCTCGACGACGTGGAAGGCGGCACGAAGCTCAGTGTTACGGAGACGGGCTTCGATTCCCTTCCCGAATCGCGCCGGG
>JBDTMO010000731.1:0-3071 GCA_039934235.1 bacterium
ACCGTCGAAGGTGACATGACCGGCCCGACGTCAGCGCGCATCGTGCTCAGCGATCCAGCGGTCGAAGTCGCCGTGCTCGAAACCGCGCGTGGTGGCCTGCTGCGCGCCGGCATGGCGATGCGGCATGTGGATGTCGGCGCGGTGCTGAACATTCAACCCGATCATCTTGGCCAGAAGGGCATCGACACCCTCGAGCAGTTGGCGGAGGTCAAGCGCACGATTGTGGAGATCGCCACGGATACCGCGGTGTTGAATGCCGACGATCCGCTCACGCTGCGCATGGCGGCGTACACGGACGCAAAGCACATCTGTTACGTGACGATGGATCCCGCGCACGACCTGGTGCGCGAGCACATTCGCGCGGGCGGTCGCGCATGCGCAATTGAAGTGGGCGTAAACGGCCACATGATCACCATCTATGATCACGGCGCACACATTCCGCTGCTCTGGACGCACCTGATTCCGGCTACGCTGGAAGGACGTGCGAGCTTCAACGTCCAGAATGCGATGTTCGCCGCGGCGATGGCGTTCTCGATGGGGGTTCGGCTCGAGGATATTCGTCACGGGCTGCGCACGTTCGACACGACGTTCTTCCAGGCGCCCGGCCGCCTGAATGTGTATGACGAGCATCCGTTCCGTGTGCTCTACGATTATGGCCATAATGCGCATGCGGTTGGCGCGTTGTGCCAGCTCGTCAATCGCATGGGCATCAAGGGCCGGCGCATCTGCGTGCTCGCCGCACCGGGCGATCGTCGCGACGAGGACATCTACGCCATTGGCGCAGTCGCGGCGGCGGCGGGCTTCGATCACTACATCGCGCGTCGTGATGATTCGCGTCGCGGTCGCGGCGACGACGAAGTGCCGACAATGCTGGTCGACGCGTTGAGCAGGAATGGCATCGAGGATGATCGCATCACGCTGATCGTCGATGAGCAGCAGGCCATCGAAGCGGCACTGCGCATGGCGCGCCCGAACGACCTGGTGCTCATCTTCGCCGATGCATTGGCGCGCGGGTGGAAGCAGATCGTCAACTTCAGCCCGGACGACGAGTCGTCGGTCGTGCCCATGCCGCGCGCCGCGCGAGCGGTTCCGCGCACCTCGGTGCAGGAGGAAGCGCCGGCAGACGACTTCGCGCCAGCGTTAACGCCGCCAGCGCACAACCCGATGCCGATCACGTGGTCATCACGCGTCGACGAACTCGTGCTGCTACGCGAGACTCGTGGCGTAATTCCCGCGCGCGAAACGAACGATTGATGGCCTGTCATCCCGAGCAAGCGAAGCGCGTCGAGGGATCTGCACTCCGCGAAATGCATATCCCTCGATTGGCCTCAGGATGACATGAACGCAACTGTGTCACCAGAATATCCCACGCCGAGCATCGTTGATTCTCGGCGGCTACTTGGACCGAACTTGTACAGCGTGCATGCCGGCGTCGTGCTGGAAGTGGCGTGTGACGACGCGTGCGCCGAGTCGCTGACGAGTGCGTGGCGCGGGCAAATAACCGAGATGTGCCTTGAACTCGGGTGGGGCGCGCGGCGCACGACCGTCCGCCGAGAAGCCGGCGGCGCCACGCTTTTTGTCGCGGCGCCGTTAGACGTCCTGATGACGGCCACCGAGCTGAATGAGCAGGCGTGGGCGTTGGCTGAGTCGGCAGATCGCGCTTTGCAGAGAGGCGAGACTGTCGCGCGGCTCGCGGCGACCGCAGACGTCGAACGTCGAACGCGAGCGAATCTCCCTTCAGTAGTTCGCGAGGCGATGACGCGCGGCATCTCGGCGACATTTGACGATGAGATGCTCACTGTCGGCAGCGGTGCTGGCGCGCAGAGTTGGCCGCTTGCGAGCGTGCCTGCGCTCAATGATGTCGTGTGGTCGCGTGTCCGCGACATTCCCATCGCGCTCGTCACAGGCTCCAATGGCAAGACCACAACGACGCGACTCGTTGCGGCCATGTGGCGTGCGGCCGGCGTTACGCCAGGGTGGAGTTGCAGCGATGGCGTATGGGCAGGAGACGACCAACTCGAGTCGGGCGATTTTTCCGGGCCTGGTGGCGCGCGAACGGTGTTGCGCGATCCTCGAATCGGCGCCGCCGTGCTCGAGACGGCGCGGGGTGGCATCCTCCGCCGCGGACTTGCCGTGCGCCGGGCGAACGCAGCGATCATCACGAACGTGTCGGCGGATCACTTCGGCGAGTACGGCATGTCGAGCGTCCGTGATCTCGTTGAGGTAAAAGCCGTTGTCGCGAAGGTGCTCGATGCAGAAGGGCACCTGGTATTGAACGCTGACGATGCCTTGCTCCTCGAACTCGCAGCGCGACTCTCCGTGAACGTGTCGTGGTTCTCCACGTCGGCCGACCATCGCGCGCTCGACGAGCACGTACGATGTGGAGGCGACGCAGCGACGGTGCGCGACGGTCGCGTCATGCTGCATCGCAACCGTGCGTGGCACGAGCTTGGCGACGTGACCGCGATGCCGATAACACTTGGCGGCGCCGCTCCGCACAACACGCAAAACATTCTCGGTGCGGCGCTGCTGGCGAGCGCGTTGGGGATTCCAGTCGATGCGATTCGTGAGACGCTTGCGAGCTTCGGCGCGTCGCCGCACGACAATCCTGGGCGGTTGCAGATGTACCGCTTCGGCGATGTGACCGTTCTCGTCGACTATGCGCACAATCCGGATGGTCTCGCCGCGCTGTGCGAGACGGCGAAGGCCATACCATCGACAAGACGCCTGCTGTTGCTCGGCCAGGCAGGCAATCGCGACGACGAGCAGATCCGCGCCCTGGCGCGTGCGGCGTGGAGCGTCACTCCATTCGATCGCATCATCGTCAAGGAAGAAACTGAATTGCTGCGAGGGCGAACCTCCGGCGAGGTGCCGCGGCTGCTGATTGACGAATTGGCGCGACTCGGCGCTCCGAACGACAGCGTGGCCGTTGCGCCTTCCGAGTTGGCAGCACTGCAGCGAGCATTTGCGTGGGCGCAGGATGGCGACTTGCTCGTCTGCCCGATACACATCGACAAAGCCAGCGTACTCGCGTGGCTCGGACGATTGAATGCATCGGGGTGGTCAGTGGG
>JBDTMO010000732.1:0-3062 GCA_039934235.1 bacterium
GAGCTGCGCATCACCGATGCGTCCGGAAACCCGCTCTCACTCTCGCATGCCATGCGGTTTTACGACGCCTCGGCGAAGCACTGGGTGTCGTCGGGCATCGATGTCTATCGCGGCGTGTTCAACACCTCGACGGCGGAATGGCGCGACAACACCCTGACCACGAGTTCCAGCGGCACGGGTGACGACGGCAAGCCGTATGTCTCGCGCGGCATTTACAGCGATATCACGCCGACCTCGTTTCGTTTTCGGCAGGACCGGTCTACTGACGGCGGCAAGACATGGAGCGAAGGGATGCTGACGATCGACGCGAAGCGGGTAGCCGCCGCAGCGCCCCGCTGATAACGTCCGCCCATGTCGCGACGCATCCTCTGGCTCCAGCTGCTGATCGGCTGGTTGCCGGTGTGGGGGCTGGTAACGGCCGTCGTCGCGGCAGTGCATGGCGCGAGCTGGCACGCCGCCGCCGTGATCGCGTTCCGCTCCATCGTTGCCGCGGCTGTGCTCGGAATTGCAGTGCAGCGACTAACGGAGCGGTATCCGTGGCCGCGCCCAATGCGCGTGGGCTTCGTGGGGATTCACGTCGTGCTCTCGCTGGGGTACGCACTCGCCTGGATGCTGCTCAACAGCGCCGTCGACAGCGTGCTGCACCGACACTTCGTGATCGCCATTGGGCCGGGAATCGGGCCCTTCATGGTCGCGGGCGTTCTCATCTACCTCATGGTCGCGGGGGTGTCGTATACGGCGATTGCCACCGCCCGCGCCGCGCACGCGGAGGCGAACGCTGCACGTGCGCAGCTGGCCGCGCTGCGCTCGCAGCTCAATCCGCACTTCCTGTTCAACGTGCTGCATACGGTCGTGCAGCTGATTCCCCGCGAGCCCGCGCGCGCCGCGCAGGCCGCGGAGCAGCTCGCGGGTCTGCTTCGCGTGGCGATGGAGGAGGATCGCGATCTCGTGCCGCTGTCGGAGGAGTGGTCGTTCGTCGAGAAGTATCTCGACATCGAGCGCATCCGCTTTGGCGACCGGCTGCGCGTGCGCACCGACATGAGTGCGGAAGCAGGCGGAGCGTTGATTCCCGTGTTCGCGCTCCAGACCCTCGTGGAGAATGCCGTTCGTCACGGCGCATCGCCGCGCGTGGAGGCGACGGACGTGTCCATCACCGGCAGTGCGGCGAGCGGCGTGCTCACGCTCGTGGTGCATGACACGGGTGCGGGAGCGACCGCGAGCCAGCTCGACGCGGCCGGCGGCACCGGCATCCGCCGTCTGCGCGACCGGCTCGCCGTACTGTATGGAGCACGCGCTGGACTGTCGTTCGCGACGGCGACGCCTGGCGGATTCACCGCTACCCTGACCATTCCGCACACTGTGGAGGACGCGTGAAAGTCTCCGTCCTCATCGCCGACGACGAGCCCGTGGCGCGCGCTGGGCTGCGCGACATGCTGTCCGACGTCGGATGGCTCACGGTCATTGG
The DNA here is from genome assembly GCA_039934235.1 of bacterium. Classification (GTDB taxonomy): domain Bacteria; phylum Gemmatimonadota; class Gemmatimonadetes; order Gemmatimonadales; family Gemmatimonadaceae; genus AG11. The sequence goes on from JBDTMO010000732.1 coordinate 1,466, forward strand.
CGAGGCCGCGGACGGGCCGGCGGCGGTGCAGGCCATCAACACCCTCAAGCCGGAGCTGGTGCTGCTCGACATCCAGATGCCGGGGATGCTCGGCACGGATGTCCTCGCGGCCGTGACACATCAGCCGCTCGTCGTGTTCACCACGGCATACGCGCAACACGCTGTAGCGGGCTTCGAGCTCGGCGCCCTCGACTATCTACTCAAGCCGTTCGGCAAGGAGCGGCTGATGCGAAGCCTCGAGCGCATTCGCGCCGTGATCGGCGAACCGAGCGCCACTCCCGCACTCGGGCGTCTCGCCGACGCACTCGGCAGCGGGCCGATGACCAGGCTCTTCGTGCGGTCGGGCGGTGGCGTCATTCCCGTGGCGGTCGGCGACGTGACCTGGTTCGAGTCGTCCGGCGACTACGTGCTGGCCCACGCCGGACGCAGCCGCTACATGCTGCACCTTGCGCTCAGTCGCCTGGAGGCGCGACTCGACCCGGAGCGATTCCTTCGCATTCACCGCACGCACCTCGTGAACCTCGATCACGTGGTGGCGTTCCGCCGGAGGGAGGGGCGTGTCGTGGCGGAGATGGACGACGGCTCGAAGCTGCCGGTGAGCCGTGAGCGGGCGCGGGAGCTGCGCGTGGCCAGTCTGTAGGCGCAGCTCGCGGAATACTGGTCCCGACACGGCGCGCGGGTGATATTGCGTGACCGCCGAAACTCCGACATTCCTCGCACCATCACGACATGAGTGGCCGCACCGACGTTCGCCACGTTTCCAAGCCGTGGGGACACGAGACCATCTGGGCAGCGAACGAGCTATACGTAGGGAAGATCCTGCACATCACCGCCGGGAACAAACTCTCGGTGCAGTATCATGTGCAGAAGGACGAAACCATCTACCTGCTGTCCGGCCACCTGAAGTATTACGTCCAGCTCGAGGGCAGCGACGTACCGGTGGACATGAAGCTTGCAGTGGGTGAAGCTTTCCGCATTACGCCAAACACGATTCACTACATGGAGGCTGTCACGGACTGTGATGTGCTCGAGGCGAGCACGCCGCATCTGGATGACGTCGTCCGCCTCCAGGACGCTTACGGACGCGAGGGAACGAGCGCACCATGAAAGTGATCATTCCGTTGGCCGGGAAGGGAACGCGGCTTCGTCCGCACACGCACCTCGTGCCCAAGCCGATGCTCAAGATCGCCGGCAAGCCGGTGATGGCGTATATCCTCGAAGACCTCGAGAAGCTGGGCGGCGTGGAGCAGGTGATTTACGTCACCGGCCATCTCAAGGAGAAGGTCGAGGCGTACACGCGCAAGGAATTCGCGTCGCTTCCTGCAGCCTTTGTCGAACAGGTGACGCAGGATGGCACCGCCGGCGCCGTGAAGCTCGCGCAGCCGTTTGTCGATCAGGACGTGCTGATCATTTTCGTCGACACGATTTTCGAGACGGACCTGTCCGTCATCAAGACGACGGATGCCGATGGAATCATCTGGGTCAAGGAAGTCGAGGACTACCAGCGCTTCGGCGTCGTGGTCACCGACGCCGACGGCAACATGACGCAGATCATCGAGAAACCATCGACGCCAATTTCCAAGCGCGCGAACATCGG
>JBDTMO010000733.1:0-3058 GCA_039934235.1 bacterium
TCACCGCGCCGGAGTCGCGAACTGCATCGAGAAACGCGCGCTCGAAATCATAATGCGACTGGCAGTGCGCGCACGACTCGAGGTGGGCCGTCACACGCACCTGCCATTCGTCCGGCAACGCGCCGTCGAGGTATGGCCAAAGCTGGCGGACGATCTCGCGGCAGAGTTCAGGACTGTGCATTTGTCAGCGCGCTGGAGGAAGGACGAGCGGATGTTCGAGGTGCGGCCGCGGACTCGTACCCGGCATCGATGGCGTAGTCCACCAGCGATTCCTGCAATTGGCGTCGAGCACGATACAGCCGTGATCGAATCGTACCGATAGGAACGCCGAGGATGTCGGCGGCCTCTTCGTAGCGGAGTTCCTGGACGTCGACGAGTTGCACGACGTCCCGAAACAAAGGGTCGAGGTCATCGATGGCGCGACGAATGGCCGACGCGAGATCGAGGCGCGAAAACATGTCTTCCACGCCCTTGTCGCGTGCGAGCTTATGGAGGCTGACGGCAGCGAAGGTCTCCAACTCGAGATCGTCGCCGACCGCCGTGACCCACCGTTGCCGAGCGCGTTGGGCGAAAAAGGTGTTGCGACAGATGGCGGAGAGCCAGCGCCGACAGTCACTGCCCTGCTCGAACGTGTTCCAGTGGCGGAACGCCTTGAGGAAGGTTTCCTGGACGAGGTCGTCCGCGTCGGCAGAGTCGCGCGTGAGGGCATTCGCCACGCGCGCCACCGCGGGAAGGAGCGGAAGGGCGATGCGCGCGAATTCCGCGTCTCTCGTGGCGTTGGATTGACCGGAGTCAGTCATATCAGGCAGAAGAGCCGGTAGGCCGAAAGGGTTCCCGAATATTACGTTGCGCGGTTCCCGGAATCACACTAGCGTCATATTGGCACCCAATAGGGACGTGACATGACCGAAAAGCTGGACGTGAAACAGGGCACGCTCGCCCTCATGATTCTCAAGACCCTCGAGGTGCTCGGGCCACTGCACGGGTACGGCGTCGCGCGGCGCATCGAGGAGACGAGCAAGAACCAGCTCACACTCAACTACGGCACGCTCTACCCCGCACTGCTCAAGCTCGAGCAGGAAGGGTACGTCACCGCGGAATGGGGACAGTCCGAAAACAATCGCCGAGCAAAATTCTACTCGCTCACGGCCGCTGGGCGTAAGCAGCTCGCGCGTGAGACTCGTGAATGGGCGAAGACTGCTGACCTGATCGCCGCGTTCCTCGCGCCGCCGCAGCAGGCATGACGTACGTGCGCGCCGCATTCGCGCGCATCGCTGGCGTCTTCACCAAGGACCGCGCAGAAGACGACCTGCGCGACGAGCTGCAATCACATCTCGAGATGGAGACGGCCGAGTATATCCGGCGCGGCATGCGGGCGGAGGTCGCGCGCCGACAGGCGCTGCTCGCGTCGGGGGGTCTTACCGCAGCCGCTGAATCAATCCGCTCGCAACGCGGATTGCCGTGGCTCGAGAGTATCGCCTCCGATGTTCGATACGCGCTGCGGGCCCTGCGTCGCAGCCCCGTGTTCACCGCCGTCGTCATCATCACCCTCGCACTCGGCATCGGCGCGAACACGGCGATCTTCAGTGTCGTTCGCGCGGTGCTGCTCAAGCCATTGCCGCACCGGGATGGCGAGCGGCTTGTCTACTTGCGCCATTCGATGGACGGGCCAGGTGGCGCCAACGTCCTGTTCTCCGTTCCCGAGGTGCGCGATTTCCGGAATGGCGCGCCATCGCTGAGCGGGGTTGCCGAGTACTCGCCATGGTTCAACACGATTCACGGCGACACCGAGGCCATTCGCATCGACATCGGGCTCGTCACGGGCAATTTCTTCGAGGTGATGGGGCTGGCACCGGTGCGCGGACGACTGACGCGGCCAAGCGATGATGGACCGCACGCACCGCCGGTAATGGTGCTGACGTACGACTTCTGGATGAAGCGCTTTGGCGGTGATTCGAGCGTCGTTGGCAAGCCGCTGCGACTGGATGGTGTGTCGGCCACGGTGATTGGCGTCGTCCAACCCGCTCCGTTCTTTCCCGATCGCGTCGACGCACTGCTCAACATGGTGATCAGCCCTCACCACTTGAGCGCGCAGATGGTGGAGTCGCGCATACATCGAATGACGGAAGTCGTGGCACGCCTCGCGCCCGACGCGAGCGTCGCACAGGCGCGACAGGACATCGCCGAGGTCAGTGCCCGCATGCTCCGCGATAACCCGGCGGTGTACAATCCGGCATCCAACCATCGCGTAGCCGTCATTCCTTTCAAGGAAGCAGTTGGCGAGCGCGCGCGGTTGACACTGTGGCTGCTCATGGGTGCGGCCGCGTTCGTGATGATCATCTCGGTGGCGAATGTCGCAAACCTGACGCTGATGCGTGGCGTGCATCGCGAACACGAGCTCGTGGTGCGCGCCGCGCTCGGCGCCGGCGCATTGCGGCTCCGCCGGTTGTTGCTCGTCGAGAATCTCGTGTTGACGCTCGCTGGGGCTGCAGTCGGCCTTGTCCTCGCGATCGGCGGGGTGAGGCTGCTTACATCGCTTGCCGAGCGGTACTCCCCACGCGCGAATGAGATTCGTGTCGACGGCATGGTGCTTGGCTTTACGTTCGCGCTTTCGCTCGTCCTTGCCCTGCTGTTGTCGTTCGTCGCGTCGCTGCCGCAGGAGGGCACGTACGCGACAATCATCTCTGCAGGTGTGCGACGCATGGGCGGCAGCATCAGGAAGCAGCGTTTGCAGCGCGCATTGGTTGTCGCGCAGATCGCAGTGTCCGTCGTGCTGCTTGCGGGAGCGGGATTGCTCACGCGCACGATGATCCAGCTCTCCGACGTGAGCACGGGCCTCAAGGCCGAGGAGGTGCTGACGATGGAGGTCCCGCTGTTGAACCCATCGCGATTCGACACGGCGTCCGACGTCGGACACAAGGCGCTTTATGAGCGCATGCGTCGAGCGATTCGCGCGCTGCCCGGTGTGATCGAGGTGGGACTCGGTTCGACAATGCCGCTCCGCATTACGCCGCTCGAGTTCGACGTAAAGGCAGACATTACGACACGCGTCACTGGC
>JBDTMO010000734.1:0-3052 GCA_039934235.1 bacterium
CAAATCGCTCCCGTGATCGCGTGGGTGCGAACGCACACGAGCAAGGATGACGTCGTGCTCAGCGAAGGCGAGCAGGTCATCGCACTGTACACCGGCCGGCAGGTGGCACCGCCAATCTCTTCGACCGCGCTGGAGTATCTCGTTCCTTCTCCACCCTCTGGGAATGCAGCGCGTCTTACGGCCATGCTCGCCGCAGTGCCGGCGCGCTACGTCGTACTGCTCGCCGCACCGATGGTCGAGGCGGCTGCATCGATGGCCACTGGGCATCCGGGGCTTCGTCCCCTCGAGTCGCTCTCGACTGGCGTTGTCTATGAGGTCGTTCCGTGAACCGGCGGTGGATGGCGATGCTCGGCGCCATCGGCGCGTTGGGGCTCGTCATTGGCATCGCGGTTATCGATCGTTATCACGTTGGCGTGTTTCACGACGACGCGATGTATGTCATCCTCGCGCGCTCGATCGCGACGGGGCAGGGATTTCGCTACTTGAACCTGCCGGGCGCTCCTATCGCTTCGCATTTTCCGCCGGGCTATCCCGCCGTGCTCTCGTTGCTCTGGCGCGTCGCGCCGGATTTTCCGGCAAATATCCTGGCCTTCAAGGCGTTGAATGCCGTTTGTCTCGCGGCCAGTGCGGTGCTCGTTGCGCAACTCGCGCGCGAACGGCTGCAAAGCGAACGATGGGGTTTTGTCGCCGGCATCCTGACGACGATCAGCGTTCCGCTACTCGTCCTGGTGACGATGGTGCTCTCCGAGCCGCTGTTCCTCGTCATGCTCGTGAGTGTGCTCATCCTTGCGGAGCGCCTGGTCTCGGGAGCGAAATCGCTTCGGTTGGCAGTGGCCATCGGGTTGCTCGTTGCCATCACGACGCTCGTGCGCACGCATGGCATCGCCCTCATTCCGGCCATCGCATTGCCACTGCTTGCGCGACGTCGTTGGGCCGACGCGGGCACATTCGCTGCGTGCGCCCTGGCCGTCTTGGTGCCATGGCAACTCTGGACCGCTGCCCATGCGGGAGCGCTTCCCGCTCCGATCGCGGGAAATTATGGCTCGTATCTCAGCTGGTGGATGCGTGGGTTTCGTGAGACGGGCCCGTCGATGATTGCAGAAACCTTGCGCCGCACGGTGATGGATTCGCTTACCATGCTTGCGGCGTTGTTTGCACCGGCCCGAGGCACCGTTTCGCACACAATCTCACTGATCGCGCTCGGACTCGGCCTCGTTGTCGGTGTGATTGCGTTGCGGCGGCGCGCACCCGTGACCCTGCTGTTCCTCGCAGGATACGCAGTACTCATTCTTCTCTGGCCATTTCCCCCGTCGCGCTTCGTGTGGGGCATGTGGCCGCTGCTGTTGTTCGTGCTCCTCGCGGCCGGACATGCGGTCTCCGCGCGATCCGTGGCACTGCCGACTCTCGTACGCTTCGTCGCCGCCGGCGCGCTGGTCTGGGTCGGCGTTGGTTACGCAGCCTATGAGCAGCGTGCCGCGCGCGGGCACTGGTGGGCGAGCATCTCACGCGCTGCGGACGGCCGAGTTTCGCCGGCTATCGCGTGGACGCTGGCCAACACCGCGCCCACCGATGTTGTCGCATCTGATGACGAAGGTGCCGTCTTTCTTTATACGGGACGACGTGCCGTACCGGTGGCGTCGTTTACCACCGCACATTATCTCGGCGAGCGGTCAGCCATCGTCGAGGCGAACGAAGGCCTTGTTCCGCTCCTCGCCACCTATCCACTTCGCGCGGTGCTCGTCGGCAGCCCGCGAACTTTCGACGCCGCGCAGTATCTTGCCACGCGCCCGGTTCCGCTGCTCGCACTGCGCGACCAGTTTGCCGGAGGAGCGGCCTTCACCGTGCTCACACGATGAATCTCACACCGTCTTCTGTCCCCACGATCCCCGCGTCCGGCCTCACGCTCGCGTCAAAGCCGCGCGAGCTCACGCCGCTCGACGTGAAGACCTATCGCCTGTCCGTCCTCATTCCGGTCTACAACGAGCGCAATACGATCGAGACGATTCTCGACCGTGTGCATGCGACGCCAGTGAGGAAGGAGGTCATTTGCGTGGACGATTGTTCCACGGACGGCACGCGCGAGCGCCTCATCGAGCTGCACGCGGCCGGTTTCATTGATCGCCTCATCTTTCAGCCGCGCAACGGCGGAAAGGGGCGAGCCATTCGGACGGCGCTCGCAGCGAGTACGGGGGAGATCGTCATCGTGCAGGACGCCGATCTCGAATACGATCCGCAGGACTGGCCGGCCATGCTCCTGCCTATCATTGAAGGGAAGGCCGACGCTTGCTTCGGCTCGCGCTTCCTGGGCGGACCGCACCGCGTCCTCTATTTCTGGCATTCGGTGGGCAATTTCGCGCTCACGACGTTCAGCAACATGCTCACGAACCTCAATCTCACCGACATGGAGACCTGCTATAAGGCCGTCCGCGGTGATCTGGCACGAACGCTTCACCTGACGTCGGACCGGTTTGGTTTCGAGCCGGAAATCACCGCACGGCTCGCGCAGCGCGACGCGCGCATCTATGAGGTGCCTGTGTCCTATGCCGGCCGGACGTATTCCGAAGGCAAGAAAATCAATTGGAAGGACGGTATCGCCGCATTCTGGCATACCTTGAAGTTCAGCCTCACGCGATGACGACGGCGCAACGCCGCTGGCTTCCCCTCGGCACGCTGGCGCTGCTGGCGCTCGCCGCGACGGTCACCTCCATCGGTCACGATTTCACGTACGACGACCGCGGCGTCATTTTCGAGAACGATCGGCTGCACTCGCTGTCCCACCTGCCGCGGCTGTTCATCGAGACGTACTGGCCCGCCAAGTACGGTGGTGATGGATACCGGCCCATCGTGACGTCGCTCTTTAGCCTGCAGTGGGTCGCGGGCAACGGTGCGCCGTGGATCTTCCATCTCGTCAACATCCTGCTCTCGGTTGCTGTCACCCTGGCGGTCTACTGGTGCGCCATCGCCATCCTGCCGACGCTTGGCGCATGGGTGGCGGCAGCGTTGTTCGCAGTGCATCCGGTGCATGTGGAGGTCACCGGCAACGTCGTTGGAC
>JBDTMO010000735.1:0-3042 GCA_039934235.1 bacterium
AGGCGACGCCGGGCTGTAGCGCGACCCGGTTGGCCTTCTCGAGGAAATCGTCGTCCCCCAGGGAGTTGATCTGTACGGTTGGCTCTGGTTTGCCAATCTGATAATTTGCCCGCCGCTGTTCGGTAGGACGCAGAGTTCCAATGACAGCGAGCGAGGCAAGCTCTTCGGCACCAGAGACGAACGCCGTGATCCCCACCCGGATCGCGGCGTTTTGATTTCATGGCGTGAGCACGCCCCGCGCATCCTCTCGCAGCGCGAGAAACGTTTCGCGCAACCATTGATTCTCCTCGTGCTCCACGCGCGCACCAAAATCATCCATCGCCGTGCTGGTCAGCGAGTTGATGAATTTCAGGACAGCGCTCTCCTGCACGCCGAGCCGGGTTTGGCGCACGAGTACCGTCGGCTGGTCACCCTCGCCGGCCCGTAGCCCCAACCGGAACAGCGCACCGTCACCACTGAACGGATAGCGCAACGGAGCCCGAATGAGCCTCGCTGTGACGAACGGCAAATTCCAATGGGGCTCTTTCCGCGCCGTGATGGTCCAATTTCGCTCCTTGTCACCATGTGCAGAATTCACGAAGTCCAGCGTGAGATCGTGAAAGCCGACATGAAACATCTTCAACTTCACCGTCATGTCCGCGAGGATCACGAGGGTGTCCGGCATCGGCTTTGGCGCTCCCGTTAGCGGGACCAGGTGGCCGGCCTGCGTTCGGAGACGAATCGATACGTGTTGGTCCTTGAGCACGGCCTCGAGGTATTGCGCACCTGTCGCATCGGTGACCAGCATCCGAATACGCGCTGGATCGACATACCGGTGCACATAGTCGCCGAACGCCGGATACTTCTGCTTGAGGAGATCCGAATGGATGGAAATCCCGAGTGTCACCGCCGTGGTGCCATCCGGCATGGGGGTCGGCCGGAGCGAATCGAGCGCGAATACACTCCCAAGCACGACGGCGGCGTGCGGGGCGCTTGCGGCGACGTCGGTGTGCGCATCGTGCTCGTTGAGCCCCTCACCAGCGGCAAGCAACCGTGAAATGACGAGAGCGATGTCATTCGGGTGGGCGCTACCGAGCGCGAAATCAACGGTCGTGTCCCACTGGTACTGATTGTCCGACAATCGGCTCAGCGTGGTGACATGCCTCCCGTCGGCCAGCTTGCTGGGCGCCGGAACGTTGCGCCGCGAATTCATCACGTACTTATCGTCGACGTGAGAGCCGAAGGTCTCGAGAATACGGACCACGCCTGATGATGCAGTCCAGGCGGCCGTGTCGTCGTACACTCGCGACGGCGACAGTGCGCCGCGGGTGAGCTGTATGCGCGAATACTCGTATTTCGCATTGCGCACGATTTCCACGTGCCGGTCCGCGAGCGCGCCGTAAAACTGATCTGCTATCGTACGCGCGTGCTGCCCCGCGCCGAAGCCGGACAAGCTTTCTCGGCAGGCCCCAATAGCCAGCAGCAAGCCCGCCAGTCCAACTCCGAGTGCGTGTATGACGGTACGCCGGCGAACCAGGCGCGTTCGATCGGTCAGGAGAACTCCTCGACAGGAATGAAAAGGGGTTGAAGCAGCATCTTCCTCCTGCTATTTTACACGGGTCCCGCCTGTGCTGCACAGCGTAAGGCGGTTTTTTGTAGCCCCTTGGTGTAACTGGCAACACGTCTGCCTCTGGAGCAGAAGAGTCCTGGTTCGATCCCAGGAGGGGCTATACGGCAGGCCAGAGCCCCGTCCTCACCTTGCGTGATGACGGGGCTTTGTCGTTTTGGCGACGTGTGACCGTAGGTCGTCCACTAGAGTTGAGCCAGACAGATCCTCGTGGTGCCTCTCACAGCTTCAGCATTGCCCAAAAGAATCGCCGCTGTCGCGCTGGCCGTCGTGCCTTGGCTGGTCGCATGCTCGTCCTCCGGAACCATCCTACCGGTGTTCGACGGCAAGTTGGCACTCGGCACGTGGGGCGGTGACAACGCCGGCCTCATCGTCAGCGATACGGCGACGCATCTGCATGTCGGGTGCACCTTCGGCGACGTTTCTGGCCGCATCGTGCTTGCCGACAATGGGAGTTTCGACGTTTCAGGCAGCTACATGCTTCACGCCTACCCCATTGCGGTAGGCCCTGCCGTTCCCGCCCGATTCCAGGGTCAGGTCGCCGGCGGCATCGCGACCATCACCGTGAGCATCGACGACACCGTGGAGCATCAGACGGTCGTAAAGGGGCCGGTGACTGTGAAGTTTGGCGACGATCCACGCTTGGGTCCGTGCCCTATCTGTCGCCGTCCAATCCTGACGCAGTTCAAGCGCTGACGCGACAATCCCAAAAGCCGGTCGCCGTACGCGATTACCATCGGCCGTCTTCGGTCACGCCGCAACGCGGCGGGCTGTTGACGGCATACCGCCAGCGGCAGCGCTAGCTTTGGCCGATGATCATCGGGCACATCGGAGTCGCGTACGCCGCGAAGGCGCAGTGGCAACGCATTCCACTCGGCGCACTGCTCATTTCGAGCTTTGCGCCCGACATCCTTCGGGAGGCGTTTGCGTCCGCCGGGTTTCCGTGGCCGCGGACAAACCTGTACTCGCACGGACTGCCGTGGTGCCTGTTGCTCGCAGCGGCGGCCGGTCTGCTCGCGTGGAAAGCACTTGCCGATCGCAGCAGGGTTGCGGGAGTGGTCGTCGCTGGACTCGTCCTCTCGCATATCGCACTCGACCTCATTTCCGGCAGCAAGGACATGGGACCCGGTGGTCCGATGGGCCTGTACGTCGAATCGATTCAGCAACTCGAGCTGGCGATAGAAGGAGCGCTGCTGCTCGGCGGCTGGTGGATGATGCGACGCGCCGTCGCGCCGCGATGGGCAACGCACTGGGGGATGCCCGTCGCGCTGATATTGTTGGAAGTGACATACCTCGCCGGCACGATGAGCCTGCGCCCCTACAGAACGCGTTGTCTTGCGTCCCCCATGGCTGAGTGCACGGACCAGAGTCTTCTGACCAGGAAGTGGGATACTCATCCCTTTTTCTGGGCGGATATTCGCTAGAGCCCGTTCATA
>JBDTMO010000736.1:0-3034 GCA_039934235.1 bacterium
CCTGCGCCGCGAGCGCGCTGGTGTGTGCAAACGCGAGCGTAAGCACGCCAGCGAGGGCATGAGGCAAGCACCGCATCTTGAGAAACCAGGAGGAGGGAGACGGAAATCCCGCCGGCGCCGCGTGGGGCGAGGCGGGACAGTGCACGAGGAACGTACGATCTGGCATGCCGGGATGGGAGTGCCAGTGCACTAGAAGTGGTCGGAGACCGCGACGTGAGGATTGCGCCGTAAAGGAGATTGGTTAGCGTAGCTCGAATGCTCGGCCACGGGCCGCGCTGTTGGCCGTCACACAACTTTGACTGATAGAACCGCTACAGTGAGGAGAGGATCCTGAGAAAAACCGCCCAACTGGCGATCGTCACCCTTATTTCGCTCGTCGTCATCGAGCTGGTGGCGCGCGCGCTCCTCAAGCCATCCGAAGGGTCATTCGGAACGCTGCTCGGCGTCGATTTGCCGCCACTTCGCGTCGTGAGCCATTCTGACGTACGGCCACTCCAGGATCCCGCAACGCCGATGACCGTCGATGGGAAGCAACTCACGACGGGTGATCTGTTCGGGATTATTCGGACTGATTCGCTCACGAGCTATTCGCCGCAGGAGAATGCCAGGTCAGCGAATGGATGGTGGCAATCCAACAATGTTGGCGCGAGAGCGCGCACGAACCTCTCGGCCGCGCCCCCTCCGGGCCGCATTCGTGTGCTGGTATTCGGCGAGTCGTTTGGTAATGGCAGTCGAGTGCCACAGGAGAATGCGTGGCCGAACATCATCGACGACTGGCACCGGGAATTCGAGGTCGCGAATTTCGCCGTGGATGGCTACAGCATGGCGCAGTCACTGCTGCGATACAAGGAAATTCGGCAGCAGCTGAAGTCCGACATCGTGCTCATGGTCTTCGCGCCGGAATTCGATCTCTGGCGCGACGTGAATATGCTGCGACAACTCGCGTATCCCAGTTGGGACATGCCACTGTCGCCGAGGTACGCACTTGTCGGCAATCAGTTGACGCTCGTGCGACCGTTGTATGCAGAGCCGTCTGATCTTTACAGGAAGAATTTCGATGGACCCACGCCAGAGCTCCAGAAATTTCTTCGCGCCAACGATCGCTTCTACTTCCCAGACGAGTATGAACCGCCGCACCTGATCGAGAAACCGATCCTGGCGCGACTCGTGGCTCGTACGGTGGCGACTCAACGGCTACGAAAATTGCAGGCTGGCTTGATGGACCCACAGGGCGAAGCGTTGCGGGTGTCCCGCGCAATGTTCGAGGCAATGCGCGATCAGGCGAAGGCCGACGGTGCGACGTTTGGACTCGTCATCCTTCCAGCCGAGCATCGATGGTGGGACGGCACGGCCAAGTCAGCCGATACCGACGCGTGGCAAACCATGGCTTCGTTTGTCTGCGCCAATCAGCCGTTTTGCGTCGACCTTCTTCCAGCGCTCAGGAAGGTTCCGCTCCGCGACGTCGATCGCGTGTATGACGGAGAACACTTTGGGCCGATCATGAACCTGAGAGTCGCGACCGCCGTCTACGACGCGCTGAAAACGCAGACGGCGTCAGCGCGTGGCAGGTGAGCGGCGGCGGAACGGCTCAGGTGGACGCGGCGTCTTTCTGTCGCGCGGCGGCATGTCGCGATGCGGATTGGTCTGCCCACTCGCGAACAATTCTTCCTCTGCCTCGAACACCGTCACGAGGACGCCTGCGACAACGGAATTCTCGTCGTAAATGGGAGCATACGACAGCGTCAGGAACAGGTTTTCCGTCACCCCGGAGCGCGACACGGAAAAGGGCGCGCCTTCACGCGAGATGGTTTCGCCGGCCATGACGCGCCGATAGAAAGGCTCATTGATCGCCCAGTCGTGCGACGAGCTCTCGCGTGTCGGCATGCCCAGTCCGGCAAGTCGCTGGTCACCGATGAGGTCGAGATACGCGTCGTTGTAGAGCTGCACGAGGTCGGGGCCCCACAGCACCAGATTCGGGAACGCGGACCACAGCACGTGCAGCAGACTCGAGCGCAGCGCGGGAGACCAGGTCGATTCCGGGCCAAGCCGCGTCGCCGTCCAATCGTGACGCCGAAAAGCAGCGCGCACCTCTCCTTCACCAGCAAAAAGCTCTGTCGGATCCGTCAGGGAGGACATTAGGGCGACGCGCATGGTGTGGTGAGGAGTGGCGTGGTCGAAATGAAGGCAATCCCGTAACGACCGCTATTGACGTTGCAGTGCATGTAACGAGCCGAGCGACTCTTCGGACACTACCTCCGGTCCCAGCCGCACGCATCCCGCAACCGCAATCCGAATGAGGTCGTCCGCAAGCGACTTGAGGCGCGGCTCTCGCAATCCCGCCGTCCCTGCCAGACAGAGGAGCGTTGCATCCGCGCCGCCGACAAGGTCCCACGCGTCGCACGCGGAGGTGTTGTCGCCGAGCACGCCGGCTATCAACGCGAGGGCGGCGCGTCGTTGCGCCTGGTCGACCGCATCCAGCGACCGCAGCTCGAGATAGCCACGCGGACGCACTTCCGGAAACAGCGTGGTGAGGTGTGTCGAGAGGCTGTCGACCGACACCAGCTCCTCATCGAGATCGATGAATGCCGGCGCCGCGTCATCCGCGAGAAACGCGGGCGCGCTTAGCGCAAACGCCGTGTAGTCACGAATCGCATCCCTGCCGGAAAACAGTCCCGTGCGCGACGGGTCGACACCGCGCCACGTCTGGGCGCGAAAACTCGCGCATCCAGTGTCTGCGCCGGCGTACCGCTCAGAGTTCGCGAACAGCGCAACGAGCCACGGCGCAATCGCGTTCGCTACGAGCCAGCGCTCGAGCAATTCAATCCCGCCAACGTTCACCTGAAGACTCGCCGTTTGCCGCATCATGCGTGCACCGTCGGGCCCAATCGCCGCGAGGTACTCGGCCATCCGACGATAGCGTGGCGCGGTGAGTTGGAGCGGCGCGCATTCCGCAGCGTTGAAGGGATCGACGCCTACCGCCAACAGCGTAATCCCTTCACGCTCAGCGCTCTCCCGTAACGCCGTCTCCACTCGG
>JBDTMO010000737.1:0-3025 GCA_039934235.1 bacterium
ACGCGTGCGGGTTGGGCGGATGCGGCACAGCGCGCCCGGGCCGCGGGCGATGATCAACTCGAATCGAGTGGCACCACCAGCTTTGACGAGACGGAGTGGGAGTGGCGCTGAAGGTCGTCTCGAGTCCAAAGCGGGGGGATGTCTTTCTTGTCGAGCTCGACCCGACGCGCGGCAGCAAGATTCGAAAGACCAGGCCCTGTCTCGTCATCTCGCCGGACGAACTCAACCAGCACCTCCGCACCGCGATTCTGGCACCGATGACCACCGGGGGACATCCATATCCCTTTCGCATCGCGTGCCGCTTTGCTGGCAAACACGGTCACGTCGTCCTCGATCAGCTGCGCACCGTCGATCGCGACCGGTTGCGGAAGCGGCTCGGTGCCCTCACGCCCGCGGCGCTTGGTGCCGTGCTTACGGTCCTCGGCGAGATGTTCGAAATCTGAGTCGCTGTGCGATAACGTGCGTTGCTGCAGTGTGAGAGGTCGTGTCGCTGCTACGGCATCAGCCGCGCCCACTGCGCCGAGTCCGTGTACTGCTGAAACGACACAATTCGATCGCCGCTGAAGGCGTAAACATGGCAAAACGGCGCGTCCAGCTTGACGCCGCTGTGCTTCATCGTACCTCCGTAGCGGCCGAACACGATGACGTCGTCCCCGGCGTCGGCGAAGCGATCGGGCGCCGCGGTGAAGTTATCAATGGCCGCTAGCAAACGACCAAACACACCTTCACCCACGGCTTGCCCGCCGATGTAGGGATTGCGGTCTGCCAGCGGGTTGCCTTCGGCCTCGCGCCATTGTATGTCGGGCGCCATGGCGCCAAACAGCAGTGAGGGATCGTTGTTCGCGAGGGCGGCATACGCCGACCGAAGGGTCTGAACATTGGACACCGGGCGCTCCTGTGAAGAACGACAATCCCACCACGAGGCGGCAATCATAACGTCGATCTGCGCGCGGCGACAAGAGCGCATCAAGCGGACACGAACTCCGTGGCGTTGACGCTCGCTGATTCGCTCGCCCACGGCCGAGCACGCGCCCTGGAGTCGGTTCGCGAGATCGCAGATGATCATGGCGCAGTGTCTTTACTCGCGGCATCACGATGGACGCATTCGCGAAGCGGCCCTGCGCGCCCTGGTACGCGCCGATCAACGGTGGACGCCGCCATTTATCATCCACCTCGCAAGTGAGTACGTCGTGGAAATCAGTCAAGTTGTTCTCGACAATATCGACATTGTCGGAACTCCGTCGTTTCGCGACTTCAGCTCGTCGAATGCGGCGTTCTTGCTTCGTTGCAGGCAACGTGCAATCAGCTACTGGGATTGCTACTACCGGCGAACGGATTCACGTCCTCAGGATTATCCAGGCGTTCGCGTCATTGATGCGGCAATACGGGCCGCGCGGGTATAGGACGTTCCGCCCGCCGCCCAACGTGCGTTGCTGCTGACAAGCGATCTGAGGTAGCTCGCTTCGCTCGCAATTTGTATGTTCCGTTGCAAGTGAACTTGGGCGTTTGTCCAGATCAGAGATGCGAGCGTGAGATGCATGCCCGACAACGCCCGCATCGGGTGATCGCGATCACCTCACGTCTTGCGGACCCGTTTGGAAGCGGAAAGATTGGGAGCGCATGACAAGCCTCGAGCCGACGCCGGACACCGATCCGCTTCGCGAGCGTCTGCAACGCGCACTGGGTAGTCAGTACTCGCTCGGGCGTGAGCTAGGCGGCGGAATGTCGCGCGTCTTCCTCGCGGAGGAGACCGCACTCGATCGAAAGGTCGTGGTGAAGGTGCTCTCGACCTCGCTCATTGGCGAAATGTCCTCCGAGCGTTTCGCGCGTGAGATCCGCGTCTCGGCGCGCTTGCAGCATCCCGGTATCGTCCCTGTGCTATCCGTCGGCACGGCGGACGAGTTGCCGTACTACGTGATGCCGTATGTCGCCGGTGAGTCGCTCCGCCACCGCCTTGCGCAACTGGAAGGCGGTCAACGCCTGCCCCTCGCACAGGCAATTGCGATTCTGCGCGACGTGGCCCGCGCGCTGGCGTTTGCGCATGGCCAGGGCGTCATCCATCGCGACATCAAGCCCGAGAACATCCTGCTCTCCGGCGACGCCGCCGTCGTCTCGGATTTCGGCATAGCGAAGGCGCTCGACGCCGCGCGGACAAAGGGCGACGTCGCTAGTCCGACGACGCTGACGCAAGCCGGGACATCGCTCGGCACTCCCGCGTACATGTCACCGGAGCAGGCGGCTGGAGATCCCTCACTGGATGCCCGCAGTGACATCTACGCATTCGGCGTCGTCGCCTACGAAATGCTTGCCGGCGAACACCCGTTCGCTCACCGACACTCCATACACGCCCTTGTCACGGCGCACCTGACGGAAGCACCGCGCCCGCTGGAGACACGTGCGGATGGAGTGCCGCACGACTTGGCTGGAGTTGTAATGCGTTGTCTGGCGAAGAGTCCCGAGGATCGTCCGGCATCCGCGGAGATTCTCGTGGACGTGCTGACGTCGGGCAGTGACTCACCAACTGCTGCGACGGTTGAGTCCACGAACGGTACGGCGATCGCTGGGCGATCGGCGTTGCGCCGTCCTGCACTGATCACCATCGGCGTCGCGGTGGTCGCCGGTGGCGCCTTGATCACGTCGTGGGCTCTTGGCCGCACGGACCGCGGCGAGAAGGTCGTGACATCCATGACAGCGAAGTCGACGGGCGACGACGATTATCAGCGCGGACGAGTGAAGGATAGGTCCGAGAACCGCGAGGACAATCGTGAGGCGATCCGGTATCTGCAACGGGCGGTGGCCGCAGACCCGAATCTCGCGCCAGCATACGCTGAGCTCGCGCGCGCATATTCCCTCCGTGCGTTCTACTATGCGCCCGACTCCGAAAAGAAAAGCCTGAACGAGGACGCGGAGATCGCCGTGGACAGGGCGCTCACCTTGCAGCCCGATCTCGGCTACGGGTGGTTTGTGAAGGGCTTCATGCTCTGGACGCCGAGCCGCCGCTTCCCGCATGATCAGGCCATCGCTG
>JBDTMO010000738.1:0-3024 GCA_039934235.1 bacterium
GGCACGTTTCGGCGGCGAGAAAGAAAGCCCACGCGTCGAGTGACACGCTGGGCATCGTGTTGATCGGGTCGGTCGCTGCGGTGGCGCGCGTAACGAGCGCAAAGGCCCATCGTCGAAGACGCAGGCACTCCGCGACGATATCCGTCGCCACCTAAGGAACTGGCGTCGCCACTCGGCGCTGCGGACGCGATGATTCTCTTAGACGCTCAGGGGTTGCTTCGTGTCGCTCAGCGAGGAGCTTGGCCGCGAAGCGTTGCGCCTCGCTGATGCGTTCGACTTCGATGGCGATTGATTCGACGGATTGTTCGAGGCGATCGAATCGTGCGCCGCCCTCGAAGGTGTTGCGGGCAGGCGTGCCCGCGCCGCGTCGCCAGATCCAGCGTGTTGCCGCGAGCACAATTGGAACGAGCACGAGGAGCCCGAATACCGTTTCGACTTCGTGCACTGTGTGGTCGAAGATCCGCTCCTGCACACCGACGACGCCGACTGGCGCCTGGTTCGGTGACGCGGGCATCGAACTGCGAACCTCCTTGATTCGCGCGCGCGTTTCGTCGAGATCGACTTTGAGGCCGCGCACCTCTCCTTGCATGTTCCGAAGGACGATGTTTCCCTGTTCGCGCGAGGGGCCGTTATCGTTTTCAACCTGATATGTGATGGTTCTCAGCCGTGCTTCAGCGGCGATCAGCTGATCCGTCGCCACGAGTTGATGATTGACGAGCGCCCTGAGCTGAATGGCGGCCTCTGACATGTCCGCACTCAGAATTACCGGGGCGGGCGTCTGCTGCTGAAGCGCACTCGTCATGACATCATCCTCCCACTATTTCACGCCAAGATTCTTCTTCAGGAACGTAACTGTGCGTGGCCATCCGTCGACGATTGCGGAGAGGTTCGCTGCTTCTTCCGCTTCGTCACGTGTCGGCTTCTGATCGTTCTGCGCGCGCGCAAATCCGTGTGTCGCACCGTCATAGTTCTTCCCGAAATAATCCTTGTGCAGCGACTTCATCGTTGAGTCGAGCGCGGGCATCGCCGCACCAATGCGCGCATCCTTCGCGCCGCTCAACAGCATCACCGGTGCAGAAATCTTCGCCATCGAATCGGCGGCGGGCACGGGGCCGTTCATGTATGGGAACGCGCCGTAGAACGCGACGCCGCCGGAGAAGCCCTTTCCACCGTCGATCGCATGGCCCCAGACCGTCTGTCCGCCCCAACAAAAACCGATGACGCTGTATTTCTGCGCGGCCGAGGGTTGCGACATCGCGTAGTTGGCCACTGCCGTGATACCGCGATTGCGCTCGGGAATAGTCACGCCGCGAATGAGCTTGGTGGCAGAATCACTGGCCAGCTCCGTGGTGGAGGGACCGCCGCGCACGCGTGATTCGAGATCCGGCGCGATCGCGATAAAGCCATCGGCAGCGACCTGGTCGGCAACGCCACGCACCCACGTGGACAGTCCAAAAATTTCGTGAACGACGACGACGACTGGCGTTTTCGCATTCGACGTGGACGGATAGACGATCCATGCCATCAGCGAATCCTTCGAGCCGGGCTCCCAGGCGATCTTGACCCATTCGGCGTGCCGAGGACTCGCGGCGAGTCGCGCCGCGGCAGTGTTATTGCTGGGCGGCAATCCTGCTGTGCCCTGGTCAGTCACGCCGCTCGTCGTCGAGTGTGGGACCGATACGTCTCCCGCCGACATATGCGAGAGATGATCGTCGACACTCGTTGCGCGCATCGGCGGCTGCTGTTGAATCGTGCACGCGGAGGCAAACAGCACGAGGGCGACAGCTGGACGAAGCGTGCTCGTGATCGTCATCGGAAGCTCCTGCGAGGTAGATGTCGCGGCCCGGTTCGAGCCAACGGCCGGTGCGGAAAGCGACGTAGAGTTCTCAATCGCACGAAACTAGGGGCATCGCAGCGCGGGGAAAGGGGTGTCGCACAGAGGGATCGGAGCATCCCGCGTGTCGATCCAATAGACGTCCTGCATTCAGAGGGCGAACGGCAGTTCTTCGTGAGGAGCGTTGACGCAATGAGACGTAGCCTGATTCCGATTCTGTTTGCCGCGATCGTCGCCTGTGGCTCCGACACGCCAACGGAGACAACGACCCCGCCCCCCACGCCGACAACGTCGTTCAAGAACAATCCGTGTACCGGCGGAGCCAGCGTACAACTCGCTGTGGCCACAGCGGCGCGCATCGATTGCAGCGCTGGGGGGACGACGGTAACGCTCGCCGGAAATGGCGCGAGCTATCTCATCGTTCCACAGCTCCCGACGGATCAGTCGACGGCCCAACTGGTGTCGTACACGTTGTCGAGCGGCACGCCGTCGGCGTCGAGAATCCCTGCATCCCCAACGATTAACGCGTCGATTGCTGCGGACGTGAGTATGCGCGGCGGACTTCTGCCGCCCATGCGAAACATGACGGCGCAACTTGCTGCCGAGCGCGAACTGCGGGCGCGTACCACGCAACGCGTAAGAGCGAGCAGCTTCAAGGCATCCCTGATGCGCCAGTCAAATACGTTGCTGCGTTCCGCGGCGCCGGCGCCTCCCGCGATTGGAACGATTCGCGGATTTCGTGTTGCCTCGAGCTTTACGACCAACACCTTCAAGAGCGTCGGTGCCAAGCTCGCGTATGTCGGCGCGAATATCCTGGTCTACATCGACACGCTTGCACCTGCGAACGGATTCACGGGGTCGCAACTGTCGGACTTCGGCACGCTGTTCGACCAGACGCTCTATCCCATCGACACGGCAGCGTTTGGACCGCCGGTGGACCTCGACCAGAATGGCCGAGTGATCGTGCTGATGTCGCCGGTGGTGAATGGCGATACGCCGACCGCAACGTGTACGACGCAGGGCTTCGTCGCCGGCTTCTTCGACACGGAGGATTTCAACGGGCCGGCCGATCCGAATTCCAATCAAGGCGAGATCTTCTACACGATCGTGCCCGATCCCACCGCCAGCGTGAGCTGCACGCACACGGTGGCTGATCTCGGCGCTGACGTTCCTGCAACGTTCCTGCATGA
>JBDTMO010000739.1:0-3022 GCA_039934235.1 bacterium
ATCCTCACCGGATGGCGAAAGAGCGGAGGCCGAGCGCCGTCCATGAGCCGGACTATCAGTACCTCATTGGTCGTGTTCGCGAGGCACGCGAGGCGGCAGGTCTGACGCAGGCGCAAGTGGCGAAGGAACTCAGAAGGCCACTCTCCTTCGTATCAAAATGCGAGCTTGGTGAACGAAGGATCGATCCGATCGACCTGCGAGACTTCGCTGACCTCTATGAAAAGCCGCTGGACTTTTTCTATCCGGCGCGGCGCATCTCGAGGAAAAGAAGCTCCGGCTGAAGGGGCGCTACTCCGCCTGGGAACGTCTGCCGGCGCGCGTCGGCTCGACGCGCATCGGTGTTGCGCCCTCTCCAGCGATACCGATACCGAGCGGCAGACGAAAGACGTCGGTGCCGTTGGCACTGTCTCTAACGGCTGATGCACCCTCAAGTGGCTGCGATCCCGGTTGGGTCGCTTCCGCCCGTCGCCGACCGCCGAAGTAGGCCAAGCACAATGGGTCGACACGACGGCAGCACGCGCGGAACTCACGCTTGCAAATAGCGTGCGTTCAGCCGTCGGGTATGTTTGAGTGTGAGGGCTCCGCGGCCGTCTGTCGCTTCCAATCGGGCGGCCGCACAGGACGTAACGATAAACCAGTCAACTCACATGAAACCGCTGAGTCTCTCCATCTGCATCGCTGCACTGACGAGCCTCGCCCTCTCGGCGACGGCCGCGCAGGCGCCCGCCACGCTCGGCAACGTGAATCACGTCGTCGCCTTCAAGTTCAAATCCACGGCGACCCCTGCGCAGATCAAGGAGGTCGAGCTAGCGTTCCGCGCGCTCAAGACCAAGGTGCCGCAGATTGTCTCACTCAAGTGGGGCACCAACACCAGTCCCGAGAAGCTCAACAAGGGATTCACCCACAGCTGGGTGCTCACGTTCGAGACCAACAAGGACCGCGACGCCTACCTCGTGCATCCGGATCACAAGGCGTTTGGCAAACTGGTCGGCCCGCTCCTCGACGACGTGTTCGTCATCGACTTCACGGCACGGGAGTAGGCTCCGCGAGGCTCTGGCGTGCGGGCGAAGGGATCGGGTCGGCTTGCGTCGAGGCGCCGTGACCCGGAGCTTTGACCATCCCTCCGGAAGGAGTCCGCCCGATGCTGGGTCGCATGATGCAGTTCCCGCTCACGATCAACGCGCTCGTGCGGCACGCCGCAATCGCGCACGCCGGCAGGCCCATTTCGAGTCGTCGCGCCGACCGCACCGTTGAGCGATACACGTTCGGCGAGTGCATCGCGCGCGCGCGACAACTTGGGAATGCGCTCCGCTCACTCGGTCTCCGCGACGGCGATCGCATTGCAACACTCGCATGGACGAACCGGCGGCATCTCGAGCTGTACTACGGCGCGCCGTCGTTCGGATTTGTCCTGCATACGCTCAACATTCGCCTGCATCCCGACGAGCTCGCGTATATCTGTGCACACGCGGATGATCGCGCGATCGTGGTCGATAAATCACTGTGGCCTGTATTCGAGAAGTTCGCGGACCGGCATCACTTCGACCACGTCATCGTCGCGTCGGATGACGATGACATTCCCGCGGGAGCGATCTCCTTCGACGACCTCGTCGCGAGTGGGCGCGACGACGAGCCCGCCGACATCGAGGACGAGAACACCGCAGCGGCGCTCTGCTATACCTCTGGCACGACGGGGAAGCCGAAGGGCGTGATGTACTCGCACCGCTCGCAGGTGTTGCACGCGATGGTGACGAACGCCGCCAATGTGCTCGACATCGGCTCGCGCGATATCACGCTGCCCATCGTCCCGATGTTTCACGTCAACGCGTGGGGCATACCCTACGGCGCCGCGCTCGCCGGCAGCGGACTCGCGCTGCCCAGCCAGTGCCTCGATCCACTGAGCATCGTCGAGCTCATGGCGTCGGAGCACGTTACCGTCGCGGCAGGCGTCCCGACCATCTGGATGGGCGTGCTCGATTACCTCGACCAGCATCGAGGCGAGCACGATCTCAGCCGCGTAAAACAACTCACCGTCGGCGGCTCCGCGGTGCCCGAATCGCTGATCCGCGCATTCTCGGAGCGACATGGGCTCGAGATTCGCCAGGGATGGGGCATGACGGAGTTATCGCCTGTGGGAAGCTTTACGTCGCCGCGCGAAGGACACGGGCAGGACTACGACTACCGCGCGACAGCGGGCGTGAAGTTGCCCTTCGTCGAGATCCGCGCGCGAAACATGGACGGACTCGTTCCCTGGGACGGGCAGACCATGGGCGAGCTCGAGGTGCGGGGGCCGTTCGTCGTTGGCGAGTACTATGAAAGTGAGCCGGACGAAGGGGGTCCGCGCTTTACCGACGACGGCTGGTTTCGCACCGGTGATATCGTCACGATCGGGAAGGGCGCACACATCGTGATCCAGGATCGCTCGAAGGACCTGATCAAGTCTGGCGGCGAGTGGATTAGCTCCGTGCAGATCGAGAGTCATCTCGTTGCGCACGAGAGTGTGGCCGACGCCGCCGTGATTGCGATTGCCCACCCCAGGTGGATGGAGCGGCCGCTCGCGCTCGTAGTGCTGCGCCCTGGTCACGACCTCGATCAGGACGCCCTGCAACGACACATCGCATCGCGTTTCGCCAAGTGGTGGATTCCCGACGCGTTCGTGCACGTTGAATCCCTGCCCCGCACGGCAACGGGCAAGATTCGCAAGAACGAGTTGCGTGCGCAATTCAGCACCCACTTCGCGCCGGTGCCGGTGTGACCGCGCACCTGTCGATTCGATTCGTCGGCGATGCGACATCCTGCGCGTGATGACTCGACGCGACAGCACGTAAGGCGACATAGCGTCGCTGGTGCGGCGGTCCGGCGATCATCGAGTCATCCCCTCCCGCGCCAACGTCGGCACTCACGGCGTGCGCTCATTTCGTTCCGACTGGCTGCAGTTGCCGCGCGAGATCCAGCACGTACGCCTGTATCAACCTGGCCTGATCGCTCGAGATGTCCTTGTCGAACGCAGGCATGCCGAGCG
>JBDTMO010000740.1:0-3016 GCA_039934235.1 bacterium
GGATGACAAACTTCGGCTGCGCTCGCTCAGGATGACAGACTTCGGCCACGGTCACTCAGGACGACAGAGTCTACGCCCTTCTCCACAGATGCATCGCCGCGTACGCCCGCCACGGCCGCCAATGCTCTGCCGCCTTCAATAACTGCGCAGGCGTGAGATCCCCCGCCGCGCGTCGCAACACCAGGTCCGACGCCGGAAACGCATCCGGCCAATGCACCGCGCGCATCAGGATGTACTCGGCCGTCCACGGCCCGATCCCCGGTAATTCGAGCAGTTGTCGCGTAAGAAACCGCGCGTCGGCGTCAGGTTCTATCGCCAACCGCCCAGACGCCACTTCGCATGCGAACGCGTAGATCGTCGTCGCGCGCGCCATCGGAAGCCCAATGCGCGCAATCTCAGCCGGCGTCGATCTCGCAAGGCGTTCCGCCGTCGCCGCGAGACGCGTGAGCATCGGATGATCGGTCTGCATTGGCTCACCGAACGTCTCCGTTAGCCGAGTCATCAGCGTCGACGCGCCTTTCACGCTCACCTGCTGGCCGAGGATCGCGCGAATGGCGAGCTCGAAGCTATCGGCGGCGCCAGGGACGCGGATGCCTCGGGCGGCGTCACCGATCGCGCCAAAACCGTTTGCGGACAGGTGCGCCGCAATCGTCTCGGGTTCGGCGTCAAGATCAAACAGGCGCCGCACGCGCGCTGTCACCGCCAAGAGCACAGGAAGCAGCGATGCTCCCACCTCCAGCCGTAACGCAAATTGCGACGCGAGATGACGCACGCGAATGACACCAGAATGTCCGTCGACAGTCAACGTTCGCGCATACTCATGTTCGTCGACATACTCGGCCGCAGGCGCAGCGCGCGCGGCAAGAAAGCGGAGCATCGCGTCCCATGCGAAGGGCGGACGATACGCAAGCGTCAGCCGCACGGTGTCTCCGTCAGCCAGCGACTCCAAAGTCGCCGACTTTGCCCGAATGCGCCGGAGCGACTGAGGGCTCAGTCGATAACGTTCGAGAAACAGCGCATTGAACCGGCGCAAGCTCTGGAAGCCACTCGCATACGCAACCTGCGCGATGGGCAGCCGAGTGTCGGTAAGGAGTTGCTTCGACAACAGCAGCCGGTGCGTTTGCGCGAGCTCGATGGGCGTGACGCCAAGCTCCTGCTGCATGGCGCGCCGAAGCTGTCGCGACGTGACGCCAAGTGACGCGGCGAGATCGTCCACGCCGTCGCCATTCAATGCGCCGGCTGCAATGCGGCGCGCCGCCGTCTGCGCCAGACGCGGCACCGCGTCGACACGCGCGAGGCCCGGTGCAAGCTCCGGACGACAGCGCAAGCACGGACGAAACCCCGAACGCTCGGCCGCAGCAGCATGCGAGAAGAAGCGCCGGTTCTTTCGCAGTGTCGCGCGCGCCGGGCAGATGGGGCGACAGTAAATCCCCGTCGACGTGATGCCGACGAAGAACACACCGTCGAACCGTGCGTCGCGTGCCTCGAGGGCGCGGGTGCAGACGTCCTGATCCAGTCGCATGACCCGAAGAATATGCATGCGTTGCCCCGAGGCTCGCCATTTTCGGACGTTGAATGCGGGCGTCGGTCAACGCAAGTTTTGCGAGCGCCGTAGAGCCCTCGGTACGTCCACGCGCCCAGTCCAACCACAGGAGAATGCAATGCGCAGTCTTGTCCGGGTCGTCGTTCCCGCTCTCATGCTGTTCGGCACCGCTGGCTGTGCGACCAACACCGCGCAAAGCGGCGCCGGCTCGTCCACGAGCGACGACGCACTCACGACCAAGGCTCGCGCCATTCATGATCGCGTGATGGCGCTTGACACCCACGTCGACATCGAACCAGGCAATTTTCGCGTGGGAGAGCTCAACTACTCTCAGCGGCTGAGCACCCAGGTCGACCTGACGAAAATGGAAGAGGGCGGGCTCGATGCCATCTTCTTCTCGATCTACGTGGGGCAGGGGACGCTCGACTCGGCGGGATTTGCCCGCGCGTATGCGACGGACACCGCCAAGTTCAACGCGGTGCACACGCTTGCCGAGAAGATCGCGCCGAATCGTATTGCCATCGCGTATACGGCTGACGACGCGCGGCGCATCTACGCGAGCGGAAAGAAAGTCGCGCTGATGGGTGTGGAGAATGGCTACGGCATTGGCACCGACATCACGCGCGTGAAGGAGTTCTACGATCGTGGCGCGCGGTACATGTCTCTCGCGCACAACGGGCACAGCCAGCTTTCGGATTCGAACACCGGCGAGGCGACCAACGACTGGATGTGGCATGGACTGTCGCCACTCGGCAAGCAGGTGATCGCGGAGATGAATCGGTTGGGCATCATGATCGACATTTCGCATCCGTCGAAGGAGTCGATGATGCAATCGCTGGCGTTGAGCAAGGCGCCGATCATCGCGTCGCACTCGGGCGTTCGCGCGCTGTGCAACGTGTCGCGCAACCTCGACGACGAACAACTCAAGGCACTCGCGAAGAATGGCGGCGTCGTGCAGATGGTGGCGTTCCGCAGCTACGTAAAGTGTGATCCGGCTGGAGCCGCCGCGCGGACGCAGGCGATTGCCGCGTTGAACCAGGAATTCTCGATCGCGGCGGTGGCTGCTGGCGGCGCGGGCGGCGGTCGTGGTGGGCGCGGTGGCGCCGCGGGCGCTCCGGGAGGTGGCGGTTTCGCGCGCGGTCCGGTGGCGGGAACGCCGGGTCCGTCGTGCACTGTGGCCGCGGGTGGTGCGGCCGGCGGTCGTGGCGGAGCGGCGGCTGCGGCAATCGATTCCCAGGTCGCGGCGTTGCCTGCCGAGAAGCGGAAGCAATATCAGGATCGCATGGCGGCGATCTCGTCGCGTTATCCGCTGCCGGCCACGGCAACGGTGAAGGATTTCGTGGACCACATCGACTACGGCGTAAAGCTGATCGGGCTCGATCACATCGGGATCAGCTCGGACTTCGATGGCGGTGGCGGTCTCGACGGCTACAACTGCGCGCTCGAGTCGATCAACGTGACGAAGGAGCTGCT
>JBDTMO010000741.1:0-3014 GCA_039934235.1 bacterium
TGCCTTCTGGCAGGCAGGCGTCGTTGCTCTGCGAGTTCTTCGCTGCGACGGTGCCCGCTGCGGCACCGGCAGCGGCGCCAATAACGGTGGCCTTGGTGCTCTTGCCGAAGATTCTGCCGAGTACGGCGCCGGCAACCGCTCCGCCGATGACCTTTTGTTTGTCGTTGCCGGATGACGATTGAACCTTGTCCATCGCGGCCAGCACTGCGACGTCACCGGCGACTGGTAGTGACTCGCCATTGACGTCGATGGAGCGGACACGGAAGGTGATCCTGCTCGACTCGATGGGGTCGCTGCGATCGACTGCGGCGACTTCGAGTACGACGGTAGCGCCGGCGGGAATTGCCGCCCCGTTCGAGCCGACCGTGCCGTTGGAGACCGTTGCGGTGAACTTGTCGCCAATGAGCAGGCTGGCCGTGCACACCTTGGCGTTCGTGTTCATGCCGATGTGCGACCCGGACCCAATGACTCCCGCCGCAGGTGCTGGTGCCGGCGCAGGCGCCTGCGCGACGGTCACGGGCTGTTGTGGCGCAGGTTCGGGTGTACGTGCGACGGGCGCGGGCGGCTGTTGGCGACGCGGGGTTGGGCGCGGGGTCGGCGCGCTGGCTCGCGGCGGTTCGGGGCGCGGCGTGGGCGCGCCCTTGGCTGGGCTCGCGGGAGCTGTGCCAATTGGGGCGTCGTTGAAGACAGATGGCCCCGCCGCGCCGGCGCGCTGTGCCATCGCGAGATCCTGCGCGAGCGAGGAATCGGCTGGGGCAGGCGCCTTTTCGCGACAACCTGCCCCGAGTGCGGCAGTTGCGACGAGCACGAGGATGCGACGCGAAAAGGACATGATGAGCTCCAGGGTGGCGACTGACGGCTGACCGCTGACGGCTGACGGCTGACCGCTGACGGCTCGCTAATGAATACACCGTTTCGGCCTTCGAAGTTGCTGACGGCTGACGGCTGACGGCTGACGGCTGACCGCTGACCGCTCGCTCGCTGTCGCTCGCTTGACGGCTTGCCGTCAAGGCCGCAGTGCGGCCGAGCAGTCAAGCGCCGCGAAGCAGGCGCGCGCCGTCCAGCCAGCGAAGCGCGCGCCCTTCTGTTTCACATCAAACCAACGCGAGCTCCGTCTGCGGTATCTCCGGTTCGAGTTTGACGCGTACTCGAGCAGCGATGTCCTCGATTGCGAGGGGGTCCGCGACGAGGTCATAACCGCGCACATCGAGACTCAGCACTGGGCATGCGCGGAAGTCGCCGATCCAACGTTCATATCGCGCGTGGAGGGCGGTCCAATAACTCTCGGCCGTGTCCTTCTCCTTGGGCCGGCCACGTGAACGAATTCGTTCGATGATCGTATCGAGTGGGGCGTGGAGATAGACGAGGAGTTTCGGCGGGCGAGCCGCCGGGGAGTGCAGCAGCTCGACGTAGAGCCTGCGATAGAGCTCCCATTCCATTTCGGAGATGAGTCCCTCATCGAAATGTCCGCGCGCGAAAATCTCGGCGTCCTCGTACCAGGTGCGATCGAGGATCCAGCTTCCGCCCGCGCCGCGCATGCGTCGCATGCTTTCGAAGCGCGTGGCGAGAAAGTGGAGTTGCAGCTGGAGCGCGTGTTGGCGCATGGCCGCTTCGCCGCCGGCGTAGAACTTCTCGAGCCAGGGATTCTCGTCGTCCACGCTTTCCAGCGCGTGCTGGAGTCCAAAGCGCGC
Organism: bacterium; assembly: GCA_039934235.1. Classification (GTDB taxonomy): domain Bacteria; phylum Gemmatimonadota; class Gemmatimonadetes; order Gemmatimonadales; family Gemmatimonadaceae; genus AG11. Next base: position 1,692 of record JBDTMO010000741.1, read on the forward strand.
CGCGAGGAACCTCGTCAGGGTGCTCTTGCCAGAGCCGACCATACCCGCAATACCGATCAGCATTCGTTCGCTTCTCAAATCAAAGGCAACGGCATTGCGGGATGACATCCCTTTGCTCCAAGTGAACAGTATCGTTCCTAGCCGATGGTGAGTGTGTCCGTCGCGGAATCGTACCGTGTCGTATACGTCGGCAGGTTGGTTGCCGACCCGCCGGTTCCGATGGGCTGGCCAGTCACGTTGCCGCTCGCGTCGAAACGCGAGCCGTGGCAGGGGCATTGAAAGGCGCCGCCGATGATGTCGATTTCGCATCCCTGATGCGTACACACCGTGGAGATCGCGGCAAACGTCGTCGCGCCGGTGCGCTTGACCGCGATCAGCCCGATTTGCGGCGGGATCTTCACGAGCTCGCCCGTTGTGGCGAGGCCTGGCAGCGTACCGACCTTGATCGAAATCGAGTTCGTCGTCTGGTGTAGCGCTGTGGGCCCGAACTGGCCGTCACCGCAGCCGGCGGCGAGCACCGCGGCACCGGCGGCTGCCAGCGTACTCCGGGAAATAAATTCGCGCCGGCTCAGGCAATCATCGCAAGGCATGATTCGCAGTTTGGAGTGGGTGACGCGCGATCACGGAAGGGCAACGACGGCCTGCTGCCACTGTCCTTTCGCCAAATCTTCTTGATACACCTTGTCGATATCGACGATGACGGTATTGCCCGCGACCCGAATCGCATAGCGATCCATGCTGCGCGTGGCGCGACCTTCGATGAACGTGCCGTCCGGACGATAGCGCGACTTGTGCTTCGGGCACTGAAACCGCTTGTTCTCGGCGTCCCATTTCAGCGCGGTGTTCTGGTGGGGGCACGCGAGCACCAACGCGTAGACCTGCTTTCCTGCGCGTGAGAGAATGACCTCGCTGTCACCGTCGATCTGCACGCCATCGGCAGCGGGAATGGGGTAGCTCTTGTCCGTCATGTGAGACGCCAAGGCGGAAATCAGCCGAGGAGGCATCGCGTTCGCGCCACCGGGCGCCAGCCCAATCGCCGCGAGCGCCATCGCACCGGCGCGCAGGGCGTCGAGCAGGAAATCACGTCGTCCGGATGACGCGCACTCTGTGCATGCGCCGAGTTCCGGGGGTTGCCTATCGTCACTCATGAACCAGCTGTCCCCCAATCAGTTGGCGCGCCGGTAGTGCGGTCACGCGAATTCCTTGAGTACCACTCCGGCGAGTACGGTGCTCAGCCACAGCACGGCGCTAAACACCGCGATCATTCGCATACGCCCCCAAAGCGCTTGATCGTCGCCCGCGGACTCCAGCGCCTTTTCGGTG
>JBDTMO010000742.1:0-3013 GCA_039934235.1 bacterium
GCTACGCCGCGACCGGCCAGGGGAAGGCCTTTCTCATATCAACTCTGCGGTTCACCACGTGCTGCTGTGACCCGCGTTGCATGCCCGCCTCGGTCCTTTGCGACCTCACACCACCATGTTGAGCATTCGTCCCGGCACGAAGATCACCTTCTTGGGCGGGCCGGTGACGAACTTCGCAATGGCGGGCACGGCCATCGCCAACGCAATCGCCTCGTCCTGCGCGACCGTCTTGGCTGCCGTGATCGTTCCGCGGGTCTTGCCGTTCACCTGCACCGCCATCGTCACGGTGTTCTCCACGACGAGTGCCGGATCGTAGCTGGGCCACCCAGACTCGAACACACTCGTGGCGTTGCCCATCACTGACCACAGCTCCTCGGCAATGTGCGGGGCGAAGGGACTCACCATCTGCACCAACGGACGCACTTCGTCGATGTGCGGCTTGCGCTCGCCGGAGCGCATCGTGTTCATGTACTCCATCATCGCCGCAACCGCCGTGTTGTAGCTGAGTCGCGGGATGTCCTCACCGACCTTCTTGATGGTCTGGTGCAACTTGCGCTGCACCTCGGGCTCGCGTTCGCCATCGGTGCGCGCGTCGTGCACCGAACGCCACAAGCGATCGAGAAAGCGTTTGACGCCGGAGATGCCCTTGCTCTGGAAATCGCCGCCCTCTTCGTATGGGCCCAGGAACATCAGGTACGTGCGGAATGCGTCGGCACCCCACTCGTCGATGTACTCGTCGGGATTCACGACGTTGCCCTTGCTCTTCGACATCTTCGCGCCATCGCGCACAATCATGCCGTGCGCGCGGAATCGCACGAACGGCTCCTCGAAATCGACGAACCCCGCGTCGTGCAACACCATCGTCACGAAGCGCGCATACAGCAGGTGCAACACCGCATGCTCGTTGCCACCGATATAACTGTGCACAGGCAGCCACTTCTTCATCATCACGGGATCGAACGGCACGTCGTCGCGATCGGTGCTCGGATAGCGCAGGAAATACCACGCGCTGTCCAGGAACGTGTCGCTCACGTCCGTTTCACGACGGGCCGGCCCTCCGCACGCCGGACACGTGGTGTGATACCATTCCGTCGCGCGCGCGAGTGGGCTGACGCCCGAATCATCGGGACGGAAATCCTCGAGATCCGGCAGCAGTACAGGTAGCTGGTCCTCCGGCACCGGCACCGGCCCGCATTTATCGCAGTACACGATGGGAATGGGCGGGCTCCAGTACCGCTGGCGCGAGATACACCAGTCATGCAGCCGATAATTCACGACCGGAATCGCCGCGTGACGCGCGCCGAGCTCCGTGACGATCGCTGCCATGCCTTCGGACACGGTGAGTCCGTTGAAACGGCCCGAGTTCACCAGCCGGCATCCCGCGGTCTCCGTGAAGGCCACGTCGCCGATGGGCGTATCCGTCGCGTGCCCCTCACCCGCAATCACACGCACGATCGGCAGATCGTACGTCATGGCGAACTCGTGATCGCGCTCATCGTGGCCCGGCACGGCCATGATGGCGCCGGTGCCGTACTCCATCAGCACATAGTCGGCGATCCAGATGGGAATCGGCTCGCCGGTGGCGGGATTGGTCGCGTATGCGCCCGTAAACACGCCGCTCTTTTTCTTGGACGTCTTGCGGCTGACGAGATCCTGCCTGGCACAGGCCGCGACAAACTGCTGCACTTCGTCACGCTGCTCGTCGCTCGTGATCGAGTCCACGAGCGGGTGCTCGGGCGACAGCACGAGGTACGTCGCACCAAAGATCGTGTCGGCGCGCGTGGTGAATACGCGAACCTCCGTCGGGGTCACGGACACTTCGCCCGACAGGCCGGCGCTCGCCGTCGCACTGCCGGCGAATTCCATGACATCCTGTACGACGAACACGATCTCTGCGCCTTCCGACTTGCCAATCCAGTTCCGCTGCGCCGTCTTGGTGGCTTCGGACCAGTCGAGCCCATCGAGATTCGCGAGCAGCCGGCCCGCATAGTCAGTGATGCGGAAGAACCACTGCTCCAGGAACCGCTGTTCCACGATGGTGCCGCAACGCTCACACGCGCCGCCAATGACCTGCTCGTTGGCGAGCACCGTCTTGTCGAACGGGCACCAGTTGACCGCTGCCGCCTTCTTGTACGCCAGCCCCTGCTTGTACAGCTGCAGGAAAACCCACTGCGTCCATTTGTAGTAGGAGGGATCCGTCGTCGACAGCTCATGCCGCCAATCGACCATCAAACCGGTGCGTTGAACCTGCCGGCGAAAGTTGTCGATATTGCGGGGAATGAGCTCGCTCGGGTGCATACCGACCTTGATCGCGTAGTTCTCGGAGTGAATGCCGAATGCGTCAAAGCCGAAAGGTTCGAAAACCGTGTGCCCCTGCAGTCGCTGGAATCGTCCATAGATGTCATTCCCGGTGAACGCGAAGAGGTTGCCCACATGGAGCCCCTCCGCACTTGGATACGGGAACATCATCAGCGCGTAAAACGGATTCGCCCCGTTCGCCAGATCAGGCGAGTTTGTACCGTCGGCTTGCCAGCGCGCTTGCCACTTTTTCTCGATGGCGGCAGGATCGTAGCCGGCTGGCTGGTCGCCAACTGGACGAGGTGGAGCGAGGTCTGTCATGGTTCTACGGCTCGGCACGGACCAAAAGGCAGTGCGACGTGGTCGCCTGCGGCTGTACGTAGGTCTCTTTGTGAAATTTAGTACCGTGTGAGGGGCATTCAAGCACAGCGCGCTGACGCGTCGTGCATATTCCGCCCTTCGCGCGTTCCCGCCCACGGCCCCTGCAAACAGCGATGTCGTTCTTCTCGATCTCCACTCCGGTCGGTGCCCGACAGGCTCCGTCGCTGCACCGCCGCTTCATCATTGCCACGGCGTTCGGTGGCGCGGCCGTCATCGTGCTCCTTGCCACCGGCGTCAGCATGCTGCTGAGCCGCGATGCGCAGCGGCAGGGTGATGCGCAGATCGCCGACGCGGCCTTCCGCGCGAACATCGTCGTCAATGAGGCACTCGAGGA
>JBDTMO010000743.1:0-3006 GCA_039934235.1 bacterium
CGCATTCTCGACAAGATCAGCGCATCCGGCATCGGCAGCCTCACGCCGCAGGAGCGCCTCTTTCTGTCGAACTTCGTACCACCGGATGACCGGAAGCCAATTTTGCCGAGTTAGAACTCGCCGACGAAATTGATCTCAGGTTCGAGCACATATCCAAATCGGTCTTCCACGGCCGACTGTGCGTGACGGATCAGGCCAATCACGTCCTCACTGGTTGCAGCGCCGAGGTTGACCATGATATTCGCGTGGATGTAGGAGATTTGTGCGTCGCCGACGTGGAATCCCTTGAGGCCACATTGATCGACAAGACGTCCGGCACCCACGCCTTCAATCTTCTTGAAAATTGAACCTGCACTCGGATGCCACTCGAGCCAGGGATGACGGGCACCACGCCAGCTCAGATTCTCCTGCATGATCCGCTGCATGACGGCTGGGTCTTTCCGCTCCAGGGTGAAGGTGGCCGCGAGGGCGAAATCCTTCCGGTGGTGGAAGATTGTGTCATCGTACCCGAAGTTCATGTAGTCGCGATCGACCGTTTTGCGCTCATTCTCCTGTGTCAGTAACTCCGCCGACTCAAAGACTTCTGCGATGAACATGGTTCGCTCGCGCTCAGGCGCGGGCGACAGAAAGTGCAAGTTCTGCCAGATCGCACCACCAACCGTGCTGGGAATACCAACGTAGTGCTCGAGGCCCGACCATCCGCGGTGAACCGCCTCGGGAATGATTTTCGCCATGACGGCACCACTCTCCACCCAGAGCCGTCCGTCATCGCTAAAAGTGAAATGCGAAGCAGTATTTCGAATCACGAGGCCGCGAACACCCTTGTCTGCAACGAGAATGTTCGCGCCCAACCCGAGCACGAAATACGGAACCTCAGCTCGGCGCGCGGTTACGATTGCGTGAGCCAGCGCATCCGCGCTGTCTGCTTCGTACAATAGGTCAGCAGGTCCGCCGATCTTGAAGGTGGTATAGGGTGCGAGTGGTGCATTCCGCTCGAGCCGATCGCCAGCGAGTGCCGCGGCAACAGTCTCGAGAGCAGCGCCAGATAACGCGGGCGTGGATGACGGGGAGGGTAGTTTGGACATTGGCCAAGGAAAGAAATCATGAGCGCAGGGCAATCGCTACCGCACGGGATGTTCTCACGGCTTCAGCGAATATCGCTGGCCCTGGTGCTCGTTTGCGCATTTGCGCCGTCGCTCCACGCCCAACGCGCAGAGCTCGAGAAGCGTATTCGTCGCCAAGTGCTACCAAATGGCCTCGAGGTGATCGTGGTCGAAAACCACGGTGTACCTCTCGCCACGGTCGAGGCGGACGCGAAGAATGGTTCGTTCACGCAATCGGCCACGTATGAAGGGCTGTCGCATTTATACGAGCACATGTTCTTCAAGTCGAATGCGAGCTTTCCGCAGCCCGACGCATTTGTGAATCGCGCGTCCGAGCTCGGCGCCGTGTTCAACGGCACGACTCAAGAAGAACAGGTCAACTACTATCTCACCGTTCCGTCGGACAGCACGATGCCGGCGCTCGAACTCCTGGCGTCGGCACTCAAGGCGCCAATCTTCAGGCAGGACGAACTCGAGCGTGAACGCGCTGTCGTCATCGGCGAATATGATCGCGCCGAGTCCGACCCGTTTCATGCGCTGCAAACAGCGATGGGTAAGGCACTCTGGGGCACCGCGTGGAGCAGAAAGAATCCGCTTGGTGAGCGCAATGTCATCTTGGCGACAACGCCTGAGCAGATGCGCACAATTCAGCGAAAGTATTATGTGCCGAACAATACTGCCGTCATCGTCACCGGCGATGTCACCGCTGACTCGATCTTCGCTGCCGCTCGACGGTTGTTCGGTGATTGGCAACGAGCGCCGGATCCGTTCACGACAGATCCAATTCCTCCCGTGCCGCCGCTGACGAAAAACGTTGGCGTGCTGGTGGAACAGCCGGTGAACGCCGTCATCGTGATGCTGCAATGGCAAGGCCCAGGCGCGCACACGGATATTCCGGCCACATACGCCGCCGATGTGTTCTCCGACGTACTCAACCAACCCGGCTCGCGCTTTCAGCGAAAGCTCGTGGACAGCGGGCTCTGGCAGTCACTCGGTGTGAACTACTATACGCTCAATCAAGTTGGTCCAATCACCATCAGCGGCGAGGTAGCACCGGGTAAGCTCCGTGAAGCGATTGCGGCGCTCGACAAGGAACTCACCGAGGTGGTGAAACCCGGCTACATCACGACGGAAGCCGTGGACGGTGTAAAGAAGACTCGCATCGTTGGGACGATGGAAAGCCTCGAGCGCTCATCCGGCTTTACGCACCAACTTGGATTCTGGTGGGCCGTAACGGGTCTCGACTACTTCTTTGGATACGTCGACACGATGGCGAAGCAAACGCCCCAGGATCTCCAGCGCTACGCTGCACGCTACATCGTGGGCAAACCGCGTGTGACTGGCGTGCTGTCGTCGCCCGAGACGCGGAAGGCAATCAAGCTGACAGAGGCTGAACTCACTGCCGGGGGAACACCGTGATGCGCGTCCGTACGTTGGTGTTGACTCTCGCGCTGATCGCAGGAGCGAGCTCGTTCGCCGGCGCGCTTTCGCACGAACGGCCAACACGCACGGTGATCGCCGCGCCCGACTCCGCGATCACCACCAAGTTTGATGTCAACGGTATTTCAGTCATCCTTCGCCGCAACACCGCCACCGAAGTGGTCACGGCCAACCTCTACTTGCTCGGCGGCACTCGCCAACTCACACCCGCGACGGCAGGCATTGAAGCACTGCTGCTCGCAACGAGCGAACGCGGCACGCGGCAGTTTCCAGGCGCAGCGGTACGGCAGCGTACTGCACGGTTGGGCAGCACGATCAGCATAGAAGCAAGCGACGACTGGAGTGTCATGGGACTCCATGCCATTCGCGCCACGTTCGACTCCACGTGGGCGATCTTCGCCGATCGCATCATGGCGCCAACGCTGGACGCGAATGAATTCGTGCTCGTGCGTGATCAGTTCCT
>JBDTMO010000744.1:0-3003 GCA_039934235.1 bacterium
CGCCGAACACGGGGCCGATGCCGACATAGTCCGCTCCTGCCGAGCGTGAGACTTCGGTATCGTCGCCGACCGAGGCGCCGATGATGAATCCCTGCGGGAGTATGCGTCGCAGGGCAGCAGGGGAGAGATCGTCGACGCCAACGTGTACACCCTGTGCGTCGGCCGCCATGGCGACATCCGCGCGCGCATTCACGATCAATGGCACCTGCGGCACCGCGCGACGAAGTGCGCGCGCGACATCGGCGAGCGTTCGTGGCGACTCGTCCTGAAGACGCAACTGGATCATGGTTGCACCGCCGAGCACCGCGTGGTGCGCACGAGATGCGATGCCATCGATTCCGTCGTGCAATGAATCCGTGATCGCGATAAGACGAAGCGATGCAGGATCCCAGCGTGACGTCATGGTCAGCGCGGAGCGATCGACGGCGGAACGCGCGCGGTGTCGCGCCGCACGACAGCCACTGAATCCCATTCGCGGCGCGCCCGCTTTACAGCCGCACCATGCGCCGCAAAATCACTGGTGAACTCGTGATGACCGTCCGGATGCGCGACGAAGTAGCGATACGGCACGTTTGCCGGATTGAGCGCGGCGATGATCGACGGTTTCCCTGGCGACGCGATGGGGCCGGGCGGCAACCCAGCGTACTTGTACGTGTTGTAGGGCGAATCGATTTCGAGATCCTTGTAAAACACGCGCGCAACGTGATGGCCGAGTGCGTATTGGACGGTGGGGTCGGCCTGGAGGCGCATGCCTGCCTTGATCCGATTGAGGTACACAGCGGCGATGACGGGCCGTTCCTCGGGCAGGCGCGCCTCTTTTTCCACGATGGCAGCAAGTGCCATGACGTCGTTCCGACTCATCGCCCGCCGCTGCAGGATCGTGTCCCACTCTGGTTGCCAAACTTGCTGAAAGCGAGTCACCATGAGTTTTACGGCGGCGCGCGGCGTGGTACCGTCGGGAAAGACGTATGTGTCGGGAAAGAGATAGCCTTCGAGCGTCTTGGTGGGAATGTCCAGCGCGTGCAGTAGCGCGGTATCGCTCACGGCTGCCTGCACGGAATCCACTGGTGCGCCGAGTACGCGCGCGAGTTGCGGGACGATCTGCTCAAGCGACCATCCTTCGGGGATGGTGATGCGCTGTTCGACGCTCTTGCCGCCGTTGAGGACATCGAGCACCTCGCCCCATGAGAGGCGTGGACTGATGACGTACGTTCCGGCCTTGATGGTTCGGTCGCGTCCGCGAACCATTGCGTAAAAGCGGAACGCGGTTGCGCTGCCGATGATGTTTGCGTTCGCGAGTGAGTCGGCGGCAACACGGAGGTTGGCGCCGCGCGGGACGACGACCTTGACGTCGGTGGTGTTGACGTCGCGGCACGCCGTTGCCAGCATGAGGGCGAGCAGCCATGCGTTGCGCACGGTATGGCCAGTGCGTTTGAGCGGCGCAACGGCAAGTGCAGATCCTTCGACTCGCTGCGCTCGCTCAGGATGACACAGGCTACGACGCATCGGCATCCACGAGTGGAAGTTCATGCATGCGCATTGCGTGCTGCAGCAGCACGGTTGCCGCAAGCGCATCGACATCGGCCTTACGGCCACGTGTGCTTCCACCCATGTCACGCACCGCGCGAAGTGCGACTGCCGTAGTGAAACGTTCATCGAGCAACGCGACGGGAAGACTCGTACGGCGAGCAAGCTCCGCGGCCACGCGTCGACACTCGAGCGAGCGAGGGGTATCGTCTCCCTCGCCATCAAGCGGCAACCCCATGACGATACCGAGTGCTTCGAGCGCGGTCGCGCGCCGCACCAGTTCGGCGATAGGAGCGCGCTTTCCCACACGACGCTCGATAGCGCCGGCTGGGGAGGCGATCGTACCGGTGGGATCGCTGATCGCAAGCCCGATGCGCCGTTCGCCCCAATCGATCGCCATCCAGCGGCCACGCATAGAAGGCATCATCACGCCGCCAAGTCAGCCTTCGCGCATTTGTACGAAGAACTCCCTGTTGTTCCTCGAGCGTGACATCTGCTTGAGCAGGAACTCGATGGCCTCGGCCTCGGGCATGTCGGCGAGGAACGTGCGGAGGAGCGTAACGCGGTTGAGCTCCTCCGGTGTGAACAACAGCTCTTCCTTGCGCGTGCCCGAGCGATTGATGTCAATCGCAGGATAGATGCGACGTTCCGCGATCTCGCGCGCCAGCACGAGCTCCATGTTACCGGTGCCCTTGAACTCCTCGAAGATCATTTCGTCGGCGCGCGAGCCGGTTTCGATGAGCGCCGTTGCAATGATCGTCAGCGATCCGCCGTCGGCGACGTTGCGCGCCGCACCGAAGAATTTTTTCGGTTTCTCCATGGCCTTCGCGTCGAGACCGCCCGACATGATCTTGCCGCCACTGGGAATGACCGCGTTGTGTGCGCGGGCGAGGCGCGTGATGGAGTCGAGGAGAATGACGACATCCTTGCCGGATTCGACGAGGCGCCTCGCCTTTTCGATCACCATCTCGGCAACCTGCACGTGGCGCGTTGGCTCCTCGTCGAAGGTCGAGCTGATGACTTCGCCCCTGACGACTTTCTGCATGTCGGTGACTTCTTCGGGCCGCTCATCAATCAACAGCACAATGAGCGTAACCTCCGGATAATTCTCGGCAATCGCATTCGCAAGTTTCTGCAATAGAATGGTTTTGCCGGCACGAGGAGGTGCCACAATGAGGCCGCGCTGCCCCTTGCCGATGGGCGCGATGAGATCCATGACGCGCATGCTGAGATCGTTGTTCTCGGTCTCGAGGCGAATGCGGCCGTCGGGATACCTGGGTCGCAGGTTCTCGAAGTCGACGCGTGCTTTCGCGGCGTCGGGCTCGCCACCGTTGACCATCTCGACCTTGAGCAGCGCGAGATAGCGTTCCCACTCTTTCGGCGGACGCACTTGTCCGCTGACAGTGTCGCCGGTGCGCAGGTCGAAGCGCTTGATCTGCGACGGCGAGACGTAGATGTCGTCGGGGCTGTAGAGGT
>JBDTMO010000745.1:0-2996 GCA_039934235.1 bacterium
GAGGTTCGCAAAGCTCCCGACGGCGTCGACATGATCGGAATCGCGATCGCACACCCACAACGGAAGTGGTGTCCCCCAGTAGCGATCGCGCGACACGGCCCAATCGATGTTGTTCTCCAGCCACTCCCCGAATCGCCCGGAGCCCACTTCGGGCGGATTCCAGTTCACCTGGGCATTACGCGCGAGCATCTCCTGCTTGTACGAGGAGGTGCGCACAAACCACGACGAACGCGCGTAGTACAGCAGCGGCGTGCTGCAGCGCCAGCAATGCGGGTACGAGTGCGTGAGCGTGCCTGCCTTCCACAACACGCCGCGCCGCTCCAGCTCCGCGATCAATTCGGTGTCGGCCTTCTTGACGAATTGCCCGCCGACCAGCGGCATATCCTCGGGAAACTCGCCACGGGGATTGACCGGCTGCAGAAACGCGAGATTGTGTCGCAACCCGGCCGCGTAGTCGTCCGCACCAAACGCGGGGGACATGTGCACCACGCCAGATCCGTCGTCGGCGCTGACGAAGCTCTCGCCAACCACGATTTCGTGATTCGTGCCTTCGGGATACGGCAACCAATCAATTGGCCGACGATACCGCGCACCCACGAGCTCAGAGCCGTTCATCGTGCGAACCCACGTCCATCGCAGGATGTAATCGTCGCCGAGCACCGCCTTCGCGCGCGACTCCGCCATGATGATCGTGCGCGTGTCCGGACTGCCGGTCTTCTGGAGCTCGACGTACATCAGTTCCGGATGCACCGCCAACGCGGCATTCGACACGAGCGTCCACGGCGTGGTGGTCCACACGAGGACCCTGCGCGACGTACGACCAGGCATGTCCGGCGCGTCTTCCACCACCTCGCCGCCCACCTGTCCAAGATCGAGCGCGATGTACACGCTCGGATCCTGGACGTCTTCGTAACCCTGCGCCACCTCGTGGCTCGACAGCGTCGTGCCGCAGCGTGGGCAATACGGGAGAATCTTGTGTCCGCGTGAGAGCAGCCCTTTCGCATGCAGCGTTGCCAACGACCACCACACGCTCTCGATGTAATCGGGCGTGTAGGTGACGTACGGGTTCTCATAGTCGAGCCAGTACCCGATCCGCTCGCTCAACAGCTCCCACTCGGCGCGATAGGTAAAGACGCTTTCACGACACAGGCGATTGAACTCCGCCACACCGAGCTTCTCGATGTCCTGCTTGCCCGAGAGGTTCAGGCGCTTCTCCACTTCGATTTCGACAGGCAGTCCATGCGTGTCCCAACCCGCCTTGCGCTCGACGCGATAGCCCTTCATTGCGCGATGGCGGCAGAACAAGTCCTTGATGGTCCGCGCGAATACGTGATGGATGCCGGGCCGGCCATTCGCCGTCGGCGGACCCTCATAGAACACGAACGGCGGTGCACCATCGCGCTCCGCAAGCGTACTCTCGAACAACTTTTCGTCGCGCCAGCGCGCGAGCAGCGCCAACTCGAGCTCCGCCGCCGGTTGATCGGCTGGCATGAGCGCGAAGCGCGGCCGAACCACGTCGGTCGCGCTCACAAGCGCTCCAGGATGCCGCACACGAGCGCTGTTAGCCTTGGCTCAGCGCGTCCTGCAGCGGCAATGATCGTCGCCAGGTCGGCCGGCTCGAGTGCGTCGGGCAAACACTGGTCGGTGATGATCGACAGGCCGAGCACACGCATGCCCGCGTGCACGGCCACGATGACTTCCGGCACGGTGCTCATGCCCACGACGTCCGCTCCAAGGGCGCGGAGCATCCGGTATTCGGCGCGTGTCTCCAGTGTGGGTCCGGCCACGGCGACGTACACGCCTTCGCGCAAAACCGTGCGCTGTTCGGCCGCGACAGTTCGCGCGATGGCTCGCAGCGACTCGTCGTACGGTGCAGACATGTCGGGAAAACGCGCGCCAAGCCGGTCGTCGTTTGCACCAATCAGCGGACTATCGCCAAGAAAGTTGATGTGATCGCCAATCAACATCAGGTCGCCCGGTTGCCACCACGGATTCATTCCGCCACAGGCGTTGGACACCACTAACGTGTCCGCTCCGAGCGCATGCAGCACGCGCACGGGAAACGTGACCTGTTGGAGCGTGTAGCCCTCATAGCGATGGAAACGGCCCAGCATTGCGACGACCTTCTTGCCGGCCAGCGAGCCAATGAGCAAGCGCCCGGCGTGACTCTCCACCGTCGAGAGCGGAAAGCCCGGGATGTCCTCGTATGGCACCAACGCTTCGACCTCGATTTGGCTGGCGAGCGCGCCGACGCCCGTGCCGAGGATGATCGCGACGCTCGGCGTCGTGCCGCAGCGTGCACGCACAACAGCCGCGGCGGCCTCGACGGCCTCCAGCGTGTGGCTGCTTGCGAGTTCAGTGCGCGTCGCGGACATCGTGCCTGTCATGCGTCGTCCGCCACTCCGTTATTCGTCAATGCACCCACTGCACGCGAGAGCGTCGGGAGTTGCGGGCCCGGTGCGTTCTCCGCTGCCGAGATTTCGGCGAGCTGCCGCTCCACCGCGACCCGCATTTGCGTAAGGTGATTTCTGCGTGCGCGATCGAGCTCGGCGAGATGAAGTTCGAGCTTCCTGATTTCGCCTCGCGCGTTCTCGACAACGGTTTCAGACTCCGCGCGCGCCTCGCGAATGATGAGCGCTGCCTCGCGCTCGGACCCCTCGCGGATCTCGGCGCGAAGCTGCTGAGCCGAGACGAGCGCGTCGTTCAACGCCTTGTCTCGCTCGCGAAACGCCCGCAGCTGCTCGACAAGTCCCTTGGACTTCTGATCGAGCTCCTGATTCAGCCGCGCCAACCGCTCGACTTCGGCGGCGACCTGGTCGCGAAACTGATCGACGCGCGCCTTGTCGTACCCGCGCAACGCGGACCCGAAATCGTACCGGCGTATGTCGACCGGTGTGAGATGGAAGCCTTCTTCACTCATGCGTGCCGCGCCCCGAACAGGACAGTTCCGAGTCTCACCATCGTGGCCCCTTCTTCAACCGCGATCTCGTAGTCGT
>JBDTMO010000746.1:0-2989 GCA_039934235.1 bacterium
GCTGCGGCAGGACACACACGACCATTCCGACATCGGGTCGCGCCATGAAAGTCTGCACGCTGTGCAGGAGCATGGGTTTGCCGGCAACCCAACGGAACTGCTTGAGTTCCTCGCCGCCCATGCGCGTGCCGCTTCCTCCTGCGACGATGATGACCCCGACGTCACGCTCCTGTCCGATGCGGTGCGTTCCGCTCACGCGAATACTCGCTCGAACATATCAGCGATGGTACGAACTCCGATTGCACGCAATCCCTTCGGCACTCGCTTGGGCACTGTTCGCTCCGCCAGATAAGCGGTGCCCATTCCCATATTTGCCGCCTCCGCGAGACGACGTTCCGCCTGCGACACGGGCCGAATTTCTCCACCGAGTCCAACCTCGCCCACGAACACCGCGTCAGTGGGCAGTGCACGATCGTACACGCTGGACGCGAGAGCCGCGGCGACGGCCAAATCGCCCGCCGGTTCCTGCAATCTCACTCCGCCGACGACGTTGAGAAACACGTCGAGTTGGCCGAACGACAAGCCAGCGCGTTTGTCCAGCACTGCGAGTAGCAACGCGAGCCGTCGGCCGTCATAGCCGGTTGCGACGCGCTGCGGAGTGCCGAATCCCGCCTTGGCGGCAAGTGCCTGGACTTCGATGAGAATTGGCCGAGTGCCCTCGAGAAGCGCCGTGACCGCGCTCCCTGACGCATGCATCGAGCGATCGCCGAGGAAGAGTTCGGATGGGTTGGCGACGGGAATGAGTCCGTCTTGCGCCATGCGGAACACGCCAATTTCATCGACACTGCCAAAGCGATTCTTCGTTGCGCGAAGGATGCGATGATCCAGCGAGTTCTCGCCTTCGAAGTACAGCACCGTGTCGACGATGTGTTCGAGCGTCTTTGGGCCCGCGATGCCGCCACCCTTGGTGACGTGCCCGACGACGAACACCGCTGTACCGCTCTCCTTGGCAAAGCGCATGAGCCTCGCCGCGCATTCGCGCACCTGTCCGACGTTGCCGGGCGCGCCTTCGAGGTCGTTGGTAAAGACAGTCTGAATCGAGTCGACGATGAGGACAGCGGGCGACACCGCCGCGGCAGTCGTGAGCACGGTTTCGAGATTCGTCTCGCTGAGCAGGGTTACGTCACCCGCGTCTTCACCCAGCCGATCCGAGCGCAGCTTGATCTGCAACGCGCTTTCTTCGCCGGATGCATAGAGCGTTGCATGTCCTGCGTTTTGAAGCCGCGCAGCCACTTGCAACAGCAATGTGGACTTGCCGATCCCCGGCTCGCCTCCGATGAGGATCATCGAGCCCGGTACGATGCCGCCGCCAAGCACAAAGTCGAACTCGTCGATGCCCGTTTTCCAGCGTCGCGATTCCGAACCACTCACGTCGCGGAGCCGCGGCGTCAGCGCAACGCTGCCACCTTCGGCGAGCGTCCTGGCGCCGCCAGCGCGCCGACTCGCACCGTTGGATGGTGAGGACTTCGCGGCCATCTCCTCGACGAGTGAATTCCACGCGCCGCACACGTCGCAGCGGCCAGCCCACTTGGGGTGGTCGGCGCCACACTCGGTGCAGCGGTAAACGCTTTTAGTCTTGGCGCTCATGCGGCGGAATTTAGCTCGCGGTCGCTCAAGACGCGGTCCAATTTGCCGCATGCGCAACCATTCGACCGCGAGTGCAAGGGGCTACGTATGCCCGGCGAGCACGCCCCTCAACCCGCCCGGCGCTCCTGGCCACCGGGACCAATCCGACCAGCCTCCGTGCCGCCACCCGGAGGCCCAGGCGCGCGATGCGAAAAGCTCTCGAAGCGCGTGTAACTCTTCTGGAAGAACAGGTTCACAAATCCAATCGGTCCATTGCGCTGCTTACCGATGATGATCTCCGCCTTGCCCTCGAGCGAGTTGCCGTCCTTATCGGCAACGCCCTCATAGACCTCGGGGCGGTAGATGAACATGATGAGATCGGCGTCCTGCTCGATCGCCCCGGATTCTCGAAGATCAGAAAGCTGCGGACGTTTGCTGTCGCCAGCGCGTTGTTCCGGAGCGCGCGACAACTGCGACAGCGCCAGAACCGGAACGCTGAGCTCCTTGGCAAGCGCCTTGAGCCCGCGCGAAATCTGCGAGACTTCCTGCTGCCTGCTCTCTGAATTCGCCGGCCCTTGCATGAGTTGGAGGTAGTCGACGACGATCATGTCGAGCCCCTGTTCCGCCTTGAGGCGCCGAGATTTCGAGCGCATCTCGAGCAGCGTGATGCCCGCGGTGTCGTCGATCCAGATGGGTGCATGCGTCAGGATGCCGGCAGCTCGCGCGAGACGTGGAAAGTCATCGTCGCGCAGCATGCCCTTTCGCAGCTTTTGTGCATCGATGCGCGCTTCGGACGTGAGCATGCGCTGCACCAGCGACTCCTTGCTCATTTCCAGCGAGAAGAAGGCGACTTTCTTCTGTTTCTCGATCGCGGCATGCTGCGCCATGTTCAGCACGAACGCCGTCTTTCCCATCGACGGGCGCGCTGCGATGATGATCAAGTCGGACGGTTGGAAACCCGACGTCAACTCGTCCAGATCGTTGAAGCCACTCGCCACTCCGGTGATTGCCTCGCCGCCCGCGTGAATGGCCTCGATGCGCTCCATCGTCGGCCACAGCAATTCCTTGATGCGCGAAAAACCTTCGCTGGTTCGCTGCTGCGCGACCTGAAAGATCTTCTGCTCCGCGAGATCGAGTAGCTCGTCGGCGGTTTGTCCTCCCGAGAATGCCTCGCCGACGATCTCCGTCGACACCTCGATCAATCGGCGTAGAAGCGCCTTCTCCTTCACGATTTTCGCGTGATACTCGACGTTGGCCGCCGTCGGCACCGCGTCGACAAGGAAGCCGATGTAGTCCTTGCCGCCGGCGCTCTCGAGCTCACCCTTGCGCGAGAGTTCGTCCGCGAGTGTGAGCGGATCGACGACGCTCCCGCGCTCCGTGATCGACATCATCGCGCGGAACAGGCGACGGTGCCGCTCGGCAT
>JBDTMO010000747.1:0-2986 GCA_039934235.1 bacterium
GTCGATGAGCAACTGCTTGACGCGCGGGTCGTTCTTCTGTCCGAGCCAGAAGATCGCCTTCTTGCGCATCTCGACGTCTCTGTCCTTCTGCGCGATGTCGACGAGCTTGTCGGTGGCGCTGCGATCGCGTGATTCGGACAGGACCCACACGAGTTGCCCCTTGAGCTCGCGATCGGAGAGCTTGTCGTACAGCGCCACGAGATCGCTTGACGGAATGCCTGCCTGGCCCGCGCAGAAGAGCGCGTGCTTGCGAACTTCATCGCTCTGCGAGTTGTCGAGCGCGACGTTCAGCAGCCATTTGTCATTGCCGAAGCCGTGCATCTGCGAGAGCGAGAACAGCACGTTCTTGCGCACGCCATCGTTCGCGTCGTTCTTGCTCAAGCGGCCGAAGAGACTGCGCAGGAACTCCGCATTCTCGCTCGACTGGCGCTGGCCCAACCAGAAGATGGCCTGATCGCGGACTCTTCCCGGCGTATCGGAGGCGTCCGCAAGGCGTCGAATGAGTGCTGAGCCCCGGGCCGTGCCTTGCTCGTTCAGCGCGAAGATGGCCTTCTCGCGCAGGCCGATGTCCGCCGCCGACGTCGCGATGTCCTCGAGCGCCGTTGCGGCCTTGTCCGTATGCACCTGACCCAACCAGAACACGGCATTCTCGCGAACATCTCGGCTCGGATCATTCTTGACGACATCAATCAGCACGGACTCTGTTTCCGACGATGACTTCTGCGAGAGAAGGAAGACAGCCTTCTTCCTCATCGCGGCGGAGCATGCATCGCGCTTCTGAAGTACCTGCTTGATGATCGGCAGCGCGCTTTCGGAATCCATCTGCAGCAGCGCATTGAGTGCGGCGGTGCGAATGTCGCTCTCGTTATCGCCACGCTCACCGCTGCCGCGTGGACATGTCGGCTCCTGGCTTGCGGCGGAGGCAACTTTTTCTGCCGACTCGACATCGCCGCGCTTGGCGAGCTCGCCGCGGATGCGCACCCGCAGCTCGTTCGCATCGGAGATGGTGCGCGCCTTCGGGAACTTCGAGCGCTGCGCATCGAGTGAAGCCAGCGCCTTGCGGAGGTCATCTTCCGCGCCGGCACGATAGAGTGCGAAGCCGCGGTAGTAGTAGGCGTCGCCAGCGTACGCGGACTTGGGATAGCGCGTCGTGACCTGTTCGAACAGCGCTGCGGCGCGGTGATACTCATTCTTGTTCAGCGCTTCGCGCGCCACTCGGTAGAGCGAGTCCGCGGGGTCGTCATCGACCCACGGCGCCGGCGCCGCAGTCGAGAATGATTGATGGTCGCTTGGCGACGCGGGACTGTGCGTGCGGGAGGCGTGCGCGCTGGCCTGCGAGGCAGGCAACGCGAAGGCAACGGTGAGCGCAAGAATCGCTGCGCCGAGCATACGTGGGATGGTCATGTCGAGTGTCCTCATTCGTCGGACGCGGCGCTGGCGACGCCAGCTGGGACCGCGGAACGGATACGTGGAAGGAGCGAGCGCTCGCGCATGGCTCCGTCGATCAGCACGCGCTCGCTCGAGTCGAGCGGTGCGCCGGATAGGCGAATGATCTGCACGAGCACGAGCTCGATGTCGTTTAGCAATGGGCGGAGCTGCGGGTCGTCGCCTGCGGGCGAGTCGAGCAACAGGCGGGTGCTGCTGAGCACTTCGCGGCCCCAGGTGCCGAGTTGTCGCGCGGCGGCGGGGTTCCGTGTGGCGACGTCGTTGGCGCGATATGCCGTCAAGAGTGCTTCGGCCTGCGTGAGCGTCTGCACAGCGGCCAGCCTGTATAGTCCGGATGGATCTGACGAGTCGCGATCAGCGCCGGCGCGTGGCTGTGTTGGTGCGGATGCGACTGATTGCGGGTTGGTCGCTTGTGTTTCGGGTGTGACGCGGATGGCATAGCGATCAATGCCCACGCCAATGAGCAGCGCCGCGGCAATCACCACTGGCATGAGCCAGCGTGGGCGACGGAGCTGAGTGACGCCGGCGATGCTGCCGGATTGCGCCGCGCATGATGTCTGCTGCGCGGCCTGAATCGCATCCCACATTTCGAGACGTGGTGTGGTGGGCGGCACGTTCAACCCTGGTGCGGCGGCCGCAACCCATGCGTCGAAATCGGGATCGGTTGGCAGCACGACGTCGGCGTCTTCACCGAAGTCATGGCCACCGTGATTGTCGTCGAACGTTGGAAAATCGGTCATGGCTTCCATTCCTCGGCGAATTCTGCAAGCGCAACGCGAAGCTTCGCGCGACCACGAGAGAGTTGTGCTTTCGACGTACCGGGCGTGACGCCAAGTGCGGCGGCGATCTCTTCGTGCGTGAATCCTTCTGCGTCGTGCATCATGAACACGGTGCGGCATCCTTCGGGCAGTGCGTCCACGGCCTTCATCAACCGATCCCGTAACACCGGGTCCGAGAGCGGCGCCGAATGACTCATCGTCAGCGCGTCCTCGAGTGGAGCCTGGCGAGCGTGTTCGCGTTTTCTGCGTTTGAGCTCGTTCAGCGTCACGGACACCGCGATCGTGTGCAGCCAGGTTCCGAATGCGGCGTCCCCCCGAAATCCCTGCATCCCCGCGAAGGCGCGGACGAAGGTGTCTTGCGTGAGCTCACGCGCGAGGTCGTCTCGGCCGGTCATGCGGAAGGTCAACCGGTAGATGCGATCGACGTGGGCGTCGTACAGCGCACGGTGGGCGGATGCATCCCCCCTGCGCGCGCGCTCGCCGAGCGCGCGCTGGTCCGCGAGGTGTGGGGCTCGCTCCCGCTGCAGGGTGTTGTCCGTCTCCATGTGCCCCCTGTGACAACGCGACCGAAAATACGGTTGATTGGCAATGCTGGGGACGCCAGGGTGCACAATCAGGGTGCAGATCCTTCGACTCGCTACGCTCGCTCAGGATGACAGCTTCTAGAGACCCATTGATTCGAGAATGAGCCTGGCATTGGCGCTCGTCGTGGGGCCGGGGCGAAGCCGGTAGTCGAACGACATGCGCACGACGCCTCCATC
>JBDTMO010000748.1:0-2980 GCA_039934235.1 bacterium
GCGGCAGCAGTCGGTGGCGCCCTGACAGGCGACGGGACGGCGATCGTCACTGCGCTCGCGCCGCTCGATCGCGCACAAACGCATCACGTCACGTTTCTCGCCAGCGGCAAGTATGCGCCACTCCTTGCTGTCGCCGACGCCGGGGTCGTTCTGGTTACGCCTGCGCTCGCGGAGACGCCAGGCAGAGCGCGTGCGCGCGTGATTGTCGACAGCCCGTACGAAGCGATGCTGTCGCTCCTGCCCGCGCTGTATCCGAGCGCGAAGCGGGTGCCCGGCATCCATCCGTCCGTGGTGGTTGGACGCGGTGCCACGATTGGTAATGACACTGCGATCGATCCCTTCGTCGTGATCGGCGAGGGTGCGCGCATTGGGTCCCGGGTTCGGCTCCATGCACACGTCGTCATCGGTGCCGGCGTGGAAATCGGCGACGATTGCGAACTGTATGAAGGCGTGACGTGTTACGCTGGTACGATGCTCCGCGAGCGTGTGCGCGTTCACGCGGGCGTTCGACTTGGCTCCGACGGGTTCGGATACGTGTATCGAAACGGAATGCACGAAAAGATTCCGCACGTTGGCCGCTGTATCGTGGAGTCCGACGTCGAAATCGGCGCGAATACGACGATCGACCGCGGTAGCATCGATGACACCGTGATCGGCGCGGGAACCAAGATCGACAACCTCGTGCAGGTCGCGCACAACGTGCGGATTGGCCGTTTGTGCCTCATCATGTCGCAGGTCGGTGTCGCCGGTTCCGTGCATGTCGAGGATGGCGTCATTCTCGCCGGGCAGGTGGGCGTCTCCGGGCACCTGACGATCGGCAAAGGGGCTCGTCTTGCCGCGCAGGCGGGGGTCTTCGGCGACATCCCTGCCGGGGAGACGTGGTCCGGCTATCCTGCTCGACCGCACCGCGAGGCGCTGCGGGCGCAGGCCGCGATGTTCAAGCTGCCCTCACTGATCAGGGCGCTCGAGCGCCTCGTGACCGGGCGCGACCCTGTGAAGCCGGATTAATGCGAACGACGATTGGAAAAGCGGCGACCGTCAGAGGTGTTGGACTGCACCTCGGGATTCACTGCGAACTTCGCTTTCTCCCGGCATCGAGTGGAACCGGCATACGCTTCCAGCGGAGAGATCTTCCGGGTGCTGTGCCAATTCCGGCGCTCGCGGCGCACGCAGTGCTCACGGAGCGGCGGACGCAATTGGGGGAGCAGCCGAATGCGGTGGACACGGTCGAGCACGTGCTCGCGGCGGTCGCAGCGCTGGAGATCGACGACCTGCTTATCTCGCTGGACGGTCCTGAACCGCCCATCATGGACGGGAGCGCTGGGCCGTTCTTCGAGGCGCTCCGCAATGCTGGCGTCGCACGGCATCCGGGTTTCCTCACGACCGGCCGCCTGACGGCACCGGTACGCCTGGAGGATGGCGCATCGGTGTACGAGGCGTTTCCGTCGGAGTATCTCGAGCTCGACGTATCAATCGAGTTTCCGCACAAGCTCATCGGGGTGCAGCGGTTCTCGAGCCGCATCACGACGGATTCGTTCGCGCGGGAATTGGCGTTCGCACGTACCTTTGGCTTCGTCCGCGAGGTCGAGCCGTTGCGTGCTCGCGGCCTGATCAAGGGCGCGTCGACGCAGAACGCCGTCGTGCTCGACGATCATGGCGTCGTGGAGAATACACTGCGTTCCCCGGATGAATTCGTCCGGCACAAGCTGATGGATTGTGTTGGTGATCTCGCGCTCGCCGGTCTGCGCATCAAGGCGCGCATCGTGGCGCACAAACCCAGTCATCGCGGCACGGTGTTGTTCGTGCGCGCGTTGCAGGCATCGTTAGCGCAGGAGACTCACGTGCTCGGAATCGAAGAAATCATGCAGGTGTTGCCGCACCGGTATCCCTTCCTGCTCGTCGATCGCGTGCTCGAGATCGAACCGCAGAAACGCATCGTGGGCATCAAGAACGTCACGATCAACGAGCCGTTCTTTCAGGGGCACTTCCCTGGGCATCCCATCATGCCGGGGGTGCTCATCGTGGAAGCGATGGCACAAGTGGGCGGGATGCTGCTCATGGGTGCCGTGCCGGATCCGGCGAGCAAGGTGGTGTATTTTACGTCACTCAACAACGTGAAGTGGCGCAAGCCCGTGAAGCCCGGTGATCAGCTGCGGTTCGAGTTGGAGTTGCTGCAGGTTCGCGGACCAATGTGCCGCATGCAGGGCGTTGCAAAGGTGGACGGAGAAATTGTCTGCGAGGCTGAGATGAGTGCGATGGTGCGCGACAAATGACGGCACGTATTCACCCCACCGCCATCATCAGTGACGATGCGCACATCGGCTCTGATGTCGAGATCGGGCCGTTCGCCATTGTCGGCGAGGGCTGCACGATTGGCGACGGGTGTGTCATCGCACCACGGGCCATGCTCGAGCGCAACGTGATCCTTGGCGCCAACGTGAAGGTGGGCTCGGGTTCCATCCTCGGCGGTGATCCGCAGGATCTCAAGTTCGGCGGCGAGTACACCACAGTCGAAATCGGTGACGGGACCACGATTCGCGAATACACAACGATCAATCGCGGAACAACGCAGTCGTTCAAGACGACGGTGGGGAAAAATTGCCTCATCATGTCGTACGTGCACCTCGCGCACGATTGTCACATTGGCGATGGCGTGATCCTGGTGAACAGCGTGCAGTTAGCCGGCCACGTCAGCGTTGGGGAGAAGGCAATCATCTCCGGCACCAGCGCGGCGCACCAGTTCGTGAAGGTGGGCAAGTACGCGTTCGTCGGCGGATGCTCACGCATCTCGCAGGACGTGCCGCCGTTCGTCAAGGCCGTGGGGAATCCACTCAAGTTGTATGGCTTGAATAGTGTCGGGCTTGCGCGCAACAACTTCCCGGAAGACGTCGTGCACGAGTTGAAGCGTGCATATCGCCTGTTCTTCCGCTCCGAGCTGAACGTGACGCAGGCAAAGGAGCGCGCGGCGACGGATCTCAAG